>CAIQQJ010000169.1 GCA_903873905.1 uncultured Flavobacteriales bacterium | reverse complement strand
TGTTGGTGCAACCTGCAGAACTTGTTCCTGTCACCGTGTATGTCAATGTTGAAACAGGGACAAAAGAAACTGCATTTGTTACACCACCTGACCAAGCATAAGTTGAAGCACCACCACCTGTAAGTGTTACGCTTGTTCCTGCACAAACTGCAGCAGCTGTACTATTGGCTACTACTGTTGGAATTGGATTCACTGTTACTGTTGTTGTTGCTGTATTGGTACAACCTCCTGTTGTTCCTGTCACCGTGTAGGTCAATGTTGAAACTGGAACAAATGGAACTGCATTGGTAACACCACCAGACCAAGAATAAGTTGTTGCGCCACTTCCAGATAATGTAACACTGGTTCCTGCACACACTGCAGCTGCTGTTGAATTGGCTACAACTGTCGGAGCTGGATTAATGGTAAGTGAAAATGTTGTTGGCAAACTTGTGCCACATGGGAATGTTGCAGTAACAGAAATATTTCCAGAAGTACTTCCTGCTGTGATATTGATTGCTGTTGTTCCTTGTCCTGAATTAATTGTTGTACCTGCTGGAACGGTCCATGTATAGGACGTTGCACCAACCATGCTTGCAATGGAGTAATTACCAGAAGCAGTGGCACAAATTGTTGAACTACCTGTGATAACTCCTGGATTTGGAACGCCTCCTACAGCTGTAATAACGACATAACCATCACCTGCACGAACTCCTGCTGTCATGATTATATTGGTCATTGTTCCTACCCAAGAGGAACCGCCACCACCGCCACCACTTCCGCAATTTCCTGTGGAAGTTCCACCGCCACCATAATATCCACCACCACCACCAGATGTTCCACCATAGCTATTATAACAAATTCCATTTTCCCAAGTATCTCCATTTCCACCAAGCCCGAGTGAACCATTTGTACCACATGAACTTGTATAGCAGGTATTGCACGCACCACCACCACCACTTGTGAATCCACCACCACCGCCTCCACCTGAGTGACAACTGGTATTTCCAGCACCACCGCTTGCACCTCCTGGCCCACCATTGCCACCATAACCAATTCCACCACCACCACCGCAATAATTAACGCCAACTGTTCCTCCACCACCCGTTCCTCCTGCATAATTAGCATCTCCAGAACTGCTTCCTCCACCACCAGCAACAATTACTCGATCTGCCAATGCATTTCCAGTCAAACGAACATCTGAAGCTCCTCCACCATTTCTTGGTGAATTCGCCCATCCAATGCCGCCTCCGTTATAACCATTTTGTCCTCCAGCATAAATGTTGAATACTTGTCCTGAGGTTACACTCATTTCACCTTTTGCATAGCCACCATTTCCACCATTTCCTCCTTGGCCTTGCGCGCCATAGGTTTCAATGATTAAAGTCGCTACACAAACAGGGACGGTGTACGTTTGAACACCACCTGTGTAATTAAATGTGATTGGTTGTGCACAAAGCGAGATGCTTGCACTTGCGAGCGTAAACGCAAAAATGTTTTTGTAGAGTTTTTTCATGACCACGATTTGTTTGATTAATGATTAGTAAAACCAATAAAATAATCTAATACAAGTAAACCAACTATATAGGAAACCTAAATAGTAGCTTGGTAACAAATGTTTGACAAAATGCGGGGTTAGTGTTTGCTAGGCTAAAATAGAAAAAATAGTCCTCGAAAAACAAATAATGAATGAAATGTTTGCTTTTTGTTAACCGAATATTCACGTGAGGAATATTAGAGCAAATATAAATTTCAAGAGTGGCAAAAACAAAAGCAAAAAATTGCAAAGCCTTCCGAACGAATAAAAATATTCTAAAAATGAGAATATGTTATTAATCAAACAGAGAAATTAATTTCAACGTTTCGGCTTCAGAAAACTTTTCTAATTCTTGACTTGCCGTGATTTTTAAATAGCCTCATGCACTAAATTTTGAATTAGTTATGGCATTAAATAAAATCAATGCCCTTCATTTTTGAATTACCACAACCCTTTCAATTATCAATAAAAGTCGCGCTTGAAGTTGCATAATAATAATGTTTAATCAAGCTTTTACGCTAGGAACCCACCAATGTGATCCTTTTCGCTCCATTCTAAAAAAAACATAATTCGCATTTTTCTTACATCCACCTCATTTCATGAGTGTTATCATCCTATTGACCTTCAAACAGCACTACCTTTCACACCATAGAAGACTATTCTCCTCCAGTTTTTACCCATTCAGTCAGTAGTCCCTTTTATAAAATTAGCAACAACATCTGCCTTAGGAAAGTCTATTGGCAATTTGATCTTTTTGCATTGAATGAAATTAAAAAAGCATAACCCTACATGCCTACCGCATTTTTAAATTTTAAAAACAGTTCATCACAATTACACGCACTCGACGTGTCAAAATATGATGAAACATTCGTCGCCAAATCCATTCGACAAAGGATGGAGGAAGAGCATTGCCATTCCATTGGAGAATATTTTGATTTAGTTGAGAAATGCAAGCAGGAAGAAATAAATTTATTGGATTCGCTTCAAATCAGCTACAGCTTATTTTTTAGAAATTCATTTACGTTTTCAGTTTTGGAGACTCATATTTTGCCTACCCTCATTCAAAGGAACAAGGAGCAAAATAGAAAAGAGCTTCGCATATGGTCAGCGGCATGTGCTGCTGGGCAGGAAGCCTACAGCTTGGCCATCCTACTGGAAGAATACAATGCTACGCACAGCGAAAAAATCAATTACCGAATTTTTGCCACCGACCAATCTGAAATACAGTTGCAAAAAGCACGCAAGGGACAATACGATTTTTCAGCGTTGGGCCATGTGAGTTTGAAAAGCGCAAAAACATTTTTTACCAAAAAGGAAAATATTTATTCGGTAAGAAAAGTTTTGAAAAACAATATTGATTTCTCTGCATTCAATTTGTTTGATGAACAATTAAGCAGTCCACCCTCAAGCGTTTTCGGAGATTTTGATTTGGTGGTTTGTGCCAATTTACTTTTTTATTACAAACCTCCCTTCCGGAAAATTATCTTAAAAAAAATAAAACAAAACCTTTCCGCTGGAGGCTATTTGGTTACGGGTGAAACAGAACGGGAAATCCTATTGCAGCATGGTTTTCTGGAAGTGTTTCCACAGTCAGCCATCTTTCGAAATAAATAAAATGACATTTTGGGAATCGCACCATCAAAACTTTACAATATGAAATTTAAAAATTTAAGAATAGGATCTCAATTAATAATTGGTTTTTCAACGCTACTCGTATTCGTGTTGGTGATGAGCATTGTTTCCTATTTGCAAACAAATAAAATGCATCAACAAGTAAACCTTATTTATAATCACCCCTATACTGTGAGAAAGGCTCTTGACAATTTGCATATAGTTATTCTGCAAATACGTGTTAGTGACCGAGATCTATTGTTGGCAACCAATGAGGCTGAAAAACAGGAAGCGATTCAATTGCTAAATAGCGCAACCCAAGATGTACCTGTACAATTTGGAATTTTGAAAGAACGGTATTTAGGATCGCAGACAAGTGTT
The DNA here is from genome assembly GCA_903873905.1 of uncultured Flavobacteriales bacterium. GTDB lineage: Bacteria > Bacteroidota > Bacteroidia > Palsa-965 > Palsa-965. The sequence continues at coordinate 52,082 of CAIQQJ010000169.1, read as the reverse complement.
GATGAAGCGAAAGATGCCTTTGACAAATGGCAAATTGCACGAGAAGAAAATATTAAGCTTGCGCAATCCGGAAAATTGCCAGAAGCGACAAGCAAAGTTCTTTCCCTCGGTTCTGTTGAAACTTACAGAATAAATTTATTAGCCAAAATAAAAGTATTAGATGATTTTGCATTGAACAAAGCAATTGAAATCAACAACACTTCAGAGTCGATAGATAGGTCCATTCTTATAGAAATGACAATTTTAGTCAGTGCGATTTTTGTCCTTTCCTTTCTAATCATCTCCATTTTGATTAGAAACATAAGAAAGCCTTTGGCAGAATTGGATTCTGCGACAAAACGATTTCATGCAGGAGATGCAAATGCACGAAGTTCCTATGAATCAAAAAATGAATTTGGCATTTTATCGCTCTCCTTCAATGCGCTGGCAGAAACAATTCAATCAACAACAGAAACAACTAAAAAGACACTGTCCATTTCAAATGTGATGACAAAGGAAGACAATGCAAAAGATTTTTTTCAAAACACACTTGCATCACTTGCTCAAAACACTTCCTCCACTATTGCAGCTATTTATCTGCTCAGCGAAGACAAAAACAAATTCGAACATTGTGCATCCCTTGGTTTGGATGAAAATGCAAAGCAGTCTTTTTCTGCAAGCCGTTTGGAAGGGGAATTTGGCGCCGTCATTTCATCCGAAAAAACGCAACACATCAAAAACATTCCGAAGAACACACAATTTATTTTTAATACGGTAAGCGGAAAATTTATACCGAATGAAATCATCACCATTCCAATTCATGATACAAAAAATTTGATTGCGATTATTTCGCTAGCGAGCATCAATTCCTATTCAGAACAAACCCTAAAACTTATTGATGCTATTCTGCCTACCATGAGTGCGCGAATCAACGGCATTTTAACCCACCAGAAAAACAAGGAAAATGCCATACAATTGCAATTGCAATACATGAAATTGGACAAACAACAGGAAAATCTTTCATCCTCCAACAAGGAATTGGAGGCGCAGAAAACAGAATTGCATTCCCAATCGTTAGAGTTGATTGAACAGAATACGGAATTGGAAATGCAGAAAAAACAATTGCACGAAGCGAGTCGATTGAAAACAAATTTTCTTTCCAACATGAGTCATGAATTGCGCACACCACTCAATTCTGTCATTGCCCTTTCAGGCGTTTTGAATAGACGTTTGATCAAACAAATTCCAGCGGAGGAATATGGCTACCTCGAAGTCATTGAGCGCAATGGGAAACATTTATTGCATTTGATCAACGACATACTTGACATTTCCAGAATAGAATCAGGTCGCGAAGAAGTTGAAATTACAAAGTTCAATGTAAATGCACTTTTAGACGATGTGATCAATATGATTCTACCACAGGCAAAACAGCGAAGTATTACATTAGTACATCTGGAAAGTGACAATGATTTGGAAACTTTCAACGATGCCAATAAATTCCGACATGTTGTACAAAATTTAATTGGCAATGCCGTAAAGTTTACTGAAAAAGGGAAAGTGGAAATCAAAGCCTGGAAAGATGAAAACAACATTTTTGTCAATGTAAAAGATTCAGGAATAGGAATAGCGGAAGAACATTTGGTAAGGATATTTGATGAATTCCGACAAGCCGACGGAGGCACTTCTAGAAAATTTGGTGGAACAGGATTGGGGCTTTCCATTGCAAAAAAATACGCCAATTTACTTGGAGGAAATGTTACCGTAAAAAGTGAATTGGGAAAAGGATCGGAATTTACTTTCACGCTTCCCATAATTTATGCTGAAGAAAACAGCATCAGCGAAGAAAAGGAAATCGCAAGTTTCAATTTGGAAAATAAACCTTCGCCACAAAAATCCAATAATGATTCATTGGTGAAAACTGTTTTGATTGTAGAGGACAGTGAACCTGTGATCATTCAGATGAAGGATATCTTAGGAAGCAGCGGTTATAAAATAATTGTTGCTCGCAATGGTGCTGAAGCCTTGGAAACTATTTCGCACACGATACCTGATGCGATGGTGTTGGATTTGATGATGCCTGGTGTAGATGGCTTTGAAGTTTTGGAGCAGTTGCGAGCAGCCGATCAAACTGCTCATATTCCTGTTTTGATTTTAACCGCAAAACACATCACGAAAGAAGAGCTGCATTTCTTGAAACGAAATAACATACATCAATTGATTCAAAAAGGCGATGTGAATCGATTGCAATTATTGGAAGCGATTCACAAAATGATTTATCCGAATCAAACAGAAACGAATGCAGCAAAAAGGGAATCCCAAAAAATTGAAGGCAAGCCGGTGGTATTGGTAGTGGAGGATAATGCCGACAATATGATAACTGTAAGAGCACTGCTTTCCGAAAAATTTATTCTTATTGAAGCGGTAAATGGTTATGAAGGAATTGAATTGGCCAAAAAACATATTCCCAATTTGATCTTGATGGACATTGCGCTTCCTGGAATAGATGGTGTTGAAACTTTCAAGGTCATTCGTAATGATCCGAGATTAATGCACATTCCGATTATTGCACTTACAGCAAGTGCGATGATACACGATCGAGAAACAATTCTATCTCATGGTTTTGACATCTACATTCCAAAACCAATCGATGAAAAAATATTTTTCAAAACCATTAATGAAGTGCTTTATGGAAAATAGAAAAATCAAAATCCTATCCATTGATGATAATCTGGACAACCTGATTAGCATTAATGCATTGCTAAAGGAAGCATTTCCAGAAGCAATGACTTTTGCTGCAACAAATGGTTTGAGAGGTTTGGAATTGGCAGCAAAGGAAGATCCGCATGTTATTCTGCTTGATATTATTATGCCAGAGATGGATGGATTTGAAGTTTGCAGAAGATTAAAAGCACACGACAACTTATGTAATATCCCTGTCATATTTGTTACCGCATTAAAAGAAGACAAATTGAATCGTGTCAAAGCTTTAGAATATGGAGCGGAAGCCTTTCTTTCAAAACCAATTGAAGAAATAGAATTGAAAGCGCAAATCAAGGCAATGATTAAAATCAGGCAAGCCAATTTTGAAAAGCTAAACAGGGAATTGCGATTACAAACATTGGTGGAAGAAAAAACAAAGGAGTTGCGTGCGGCCAACGAAGTAACATGGGAATTGTTGGAGAAATTAAAAAAAGAAAATGAAGCAAGAAAGAAAAGTGAAGAGCGGTATAGAATTATTAATGAAAAAATAAGTGATGTAGTTTGGTTGATGGATTTGACAGGGAAAAGTCTTTTTGTATCTCCATCCATCGAAAATTTTACGGGTTATACCATTGAAGAATATTTATCACAAACCATTCAAGAGCGTTTTACTCCTGCCTCAGCAAAGTTAGCTGCTGATTCTTTGAAGCAAGAGGTGAATTATCAATTGAGTTTAAAAACTCCTCAAAAAGATTACAGGAAAATAATGGAGTTGGAATATCGCTGTAAGGATGGAGCAATTAAAATCGGAGAAATATTAATCACTCCATTCTTTGATGAGCAAAATAAATTGAGTGGATTGCACGGCGTAACAAGAGATATTACGGAACGAATAAAATCCTTTCAAGACTTACAAAGGAGCGAAGCATTTTTGGCGGAAACACAACGCATCGCTAACCTTGGATCCTATTCCTTTGATTTTATTAAAAACATATGGACTAGTTCTGAAATCATGGATGCTATTTTTGGAATTGATACAACTTTTGACAAAACCCTTGAAGGCTGGACTTCCATCCTTCATCCTGATCTCCAAAAAACAATGATTGAATATTTTGCACAGGAGGTAATTGGCAAAAAAAATGATTTCGACAAGGTTTATAAAATAATGCGGATAAATGATCGAGAAGAACGCTGGGTTCATGGAATCGGAAAATTAAGATTTGATCTAAATAATCAACTTATTGAAATGGTTGGCACCGTTCAGGATATCACAGAACTGAAGCATGTAGAATTGAAATTATCAAATGAACGCCAGCGTTTGGAAGGAATTCTTGAAGGTACACATGCCGGAACGTGGGAATGGAATATTCAAACAGGAGAAACAGTTTTTAATGAGCGTTGGGCAGAAATCCTTGGTTACACGCTAGAGGAAATTTCTCCAATGTCGGTTGCCACATGGGAAAAACTTTCACAGGCTGAAGATCTCATTGCAAGTAATATCCTTATTGAGAAACATATTAAAGGGGAACTCGATTATTATGAATTTGAATCAAGGATGAAACACAAGGACGGTTCTTGGATTTGGGTTCTTGATCGTGGTAAAATTATGCAATGGAATGAGCATGGAGAACCCTTACTCATGCTTGGCACGCATCAAGACATTACAGAGCGGAAGAATACGGAAGCGGCTTTGATCAAGAGCGAAGAAAATTTAAAACACGGGGAACTTATTTCGAAATTCGGAAATTGGAAACTGAATACAGAGACCAATTATTTTGAAATATCCGACGGAGCTCGCAACATTTTCGGGCTTGGTAATAATACACCTTCCCTCGCAGAAATACAGCATATGCGTTTGCCAGAATATGACGCAATGATGGATGAAGCTATCCGAGCATTGAAAATGGAACGCAAGCCTTATGATGTAGAGTACAAAATCAAAAGGCAAAATGATGGCGAAATAATTGACATACAATCTAAAGCCGAAGCCAATATTGAAGGGACAAACATATTCGGTATTGTTCAAGATATTTCAAAATACAAAAAAGTAGAAGCTGAATTGAGAAAAAGTGAGGCGCTATTCAAGACTGTTGTTCAAAGTAGCATGAACCTGACCACACTTTCAGATAAAGATGATCTACTTGTTTTTGCCAGTGCACAATGCCAAGCTGTTATTGGAATTCCTGCCGAAAAATACCTCGGCAAAGTATTACCTCTAATTGTTCATCCCGAAGACAAAGAAATGATCCGAGAAAAATGGGAGACGCTAAAGGAAATGGGAGAAGATATTTTGCATCTGGAATATCGAATTATAAATGAGGATGGAACCATTCGTTGGATTTCACATTCGGCAAAACAAGTTTTTTTAGATGGAAAACTACAATACAACCAGAGCACCATTCGAAACATCACGGATCACAAAATTTCAGAAAACAAGATTCGCCAACTTTCGCAAGCGGTTGAACAAAGTCCCACTTCAATCGTCATAACTGATAAACTTGGCAATATCGTTTATACCAATCCGATGTTCTCAAAGAGTTCTGGCTATTCAGCAGAAGAAGTTTTAGGACAAAATCCACGAATCTTAAAAACGGAATACACACCAAAAGAGACCTACCAAGAAATGTGGAGTACAATCAGAGAAGGGAAAAACTGGTTAGGGGAATTTTACAATAAGAAAAAAAATGGTGAATACTTTTGGGAGGACGTACTGATTTCAGCCATAACAAATGATAAAGGCGAAATCACAAATTTCATAGCCATAAAAACTGACATTACCGATCGCAAATTAGAGGAAAAGAAAAAGGATTTAGCCGAATTGGATTTATTATTAAAAACAAAAACATTGACGTCTGCCAACCAACAGCTAACCGATTTCATCAATGTAATTTCCCATAATATCCGAGGGCCATTGGTAAATCTGTCCATGCTGGTTGAATTTCTTGAAACAAGCCAAAAGGAGGAGGATATAAAAATGTTACTCGAAAAATTCAAACCCGTCATCAATAATTTAAATGAAACATTCGATGAGTTGCTTGAATCACTCCAAGTAAGAAACGACAAAGAAATAACATCAGAGTACATCCCTATCAAGGACCTGGTGAAAACCACAACTGATGGAATGGAAGTAGAAATCAAAAGAGCTGGTGCAAGAATAGAAATTGACATTGAAGAGGCACCGGTAATTTATGGTCCAACATTATATTTAAAAAGCATCATTTACAATTTGATCAGCAACTCTTTAAAATACAGATCAATCTCAAGAAAGCCATTGATCAAAATAAAAACGAAGGTGGTGAACAACAACATTGTACTATCAGTAACAGACAATGGATTGGGAATAGATTTAAGCAAACATAAACACAATCTATTTAAAATTAGAAGAGTATTTCACGAACATCCAGATGCCAAAGGCTTTGGCTTATACATGACAAAAACTCAAGTGGAAGCCATCGGTGGTGAAATTTGGGTGGAAAGCATTCCCAATGAAGGATCAACTTTTTTTATTGAATTTAAAAATCAAAGCTTATGAAAAATGTAAAAAATCTTTTCCTCGTTGATGACGATGACATTTTTGTTTTTCTTACAAAAACAACAATAGAGCGCACAGGCCAAGTTGAACAAACAACAGTTTTTACAAATGGTCAATTGGCTTTGGATTCAATTTTGAAAAACAAAAACAATCCAGAATTGTTGCCTGACGTGATTCTTCTTGATCTGACCATGCCCATATTGGACGGATGGCAGTTTTTAGAAGAGTTTGATTTGATCAAAAATCTAATTTCAAAAACAATCACGATTTATATTTTGAGTTCCTCCATGGCGCCACATGACATGGAAAGGGCAAAACATCTTTCTTCTATTACCGATTACTTGATCAAACCCGTTACAGCAGATAAACTAAAACATCTATTGGATAAATTATAATGGAGTCAAGAATCTTAAGTCTCCACTAATTTTTTTGAAAGAGTTGCGTGATGCCGCGGGATTTCTTTTTCCACTTTTACAACTTTTTCCACCATCAAAAGTTCCATAATATTTTCAAGATTCAGCACGCCAATTATTTTACCATTTTCTTGAACAGGGCAAATCGGAATTCCTTCAGCTGACATTTTGATATAGGCATCCTTGAGATTCATTGAGGGATGCAGGATAAAGTTTTTTCGCAACATGTATTCGCCAACCAAACCATTTTTTCCAAACTCATTTAGTCCTTTTATTATTTCTCGCTCTGTCATAATTCCGCAATAAACGTCATCCTCCAAAACAATGAATTCTTTTTCCTGGCCGTCGAGAAGTAATTTAACGGCTTGTGGAATTGTATCTCTTTTTTTCAAAACGGTGAAGTGATGCATAATCACATCTTTTACCTGATGCATTTCCAGAATAGATTTCTCCTCTTCATATTCCGATTCTGCGCCTGCACCGAGAAAAATAAAAATACCTATAATGACTAACCAAATATTATAAAACAGTCCCAATACCACAAATCCAACAGCGAGTACCTGCCCTATTCTTGCTGCCCAACGCGTCGCCTTTACGCGTCCCATCTTTATTGAAAGTAGTGAACGCAAAACTCTTCCTCCATCCATTGGAAAAGCTGGCGTAAAATTGAAAATGGCAAGAGAAAAATTTACAAGCATCAACATTGGAATAAATTCTTCAAGTGTGATGTGTTCAATTGCAAGGAAATCTTGTACATGAAAGCTATGCATTGACAAGGAAATAAAAATTCCGAGTATTGTTGCAATGATAATATTCACCAGTGGCCCAGCTATTGCCATCACCAATTCCTGCAATGGTTTTTCAGGGATTTTTTCCATCTGTGCAACACCACCAATTGGTAATAGCGTAATCCCTTTTGTTTTGCAACCGAAACGAAGTGCGGTCAATGCATGACCCAATTCATGCAACACCACACAAATAAAAACCGAAACGATAAATGCTACACTTAACAGTCCTTGTTCCCAACCTAATCCACTTCTTATTTCTGAAATGAAAATCCATACCATCAGGAGGAGAAAAGTCCAATGAACTTTGATGCCAATTCCCTGTATTTTCCCAAGATATAAAGACCATTTCATTTTCAGTTGTTTTATATTTTCAATAAATAATCAGTAGGATTTATTTGCCGACTGTTTTTCCGACTGATGCAAATACCGAATGACCTCCTCATCACTGATTTGCGAAAAATCATCGTAGAACTGTCCCACTCCATAAAAATGTTGTGGTACTGAAAGACAAATAAATTCATCCACAAGTCTCGAAAGTGATTTTGCAGTGTCGGGCGGCGAAACAGGAACAGCCACAATGATTTTTTCCGGATCATGTGTCCGGACCATTTCAACAGCAGAAATAATTGTATTACCAGTTGCTACACCATCATCCACAATAATTACGATTTTATTCTCTAGGCTATATTGTTTTCGTTTACCATCATACTTCTCCAATCTTTCCAACATCTCCTTTCTCAATTTTTTTACTTGTTCATCAATATATTCTTGAGAAACTCCACTCGCTTGGTCATCCAAAATAATTCCATGAAGCGAAACTGATCCAATCGCATACTCTGGATGTGCAGGATGTCCGATTTTTTTTGTCATGATTAAATCCATTGGAAGATTCAATTTTTCCGAAAGCACATACCCCAAGGGAACACCACCACGAGGAACAGCGAGAATCACACCATTGGTATTTTTATATTTTGCCAAAGGTTTCGCTAGGAGATTTGCCGCCTGAATTCTATCCGTAAACATGATTAATCATTTACACCAAACTTTTTTTTCTAACCAAATACTTTTCAAACCAATCAGCCGCAAGTTCAGCCGCCGTACCCAATGTTCCTTTTTCAGTGAATAGATGCGTTGCACCTTTGACGATTTCAAGTTTTTTTACACATTTCAGATTATTAAAAACATTTCGATTCAGTTGCAATACATCAGCATCTTTCTCACCAACAATTAATAATGTAGGTGCCGTTACCATGGGAATTATTTCCATTGCCAAATCAGGACGACCTCCTCTAGAAACCACCGCATTGATAAGGTTAGGAAGAGCAACTGCCGCTTGAAGTGCTGAAGCCGCACCAGTACTTGCACCGAAATATCCAAAGGGAATATCGGAAACAGGATGACGGCCTTTCAAATATTTTGTCACTGCAATTAACCGATCAGAAAGCAAATCAATATTAAATCGATTGGAGTATAATTTATCCTCTTCTTCTGTGAGTAAATCGAACAGCAAGGTTCCAATTCCTCGATCATTCAGAAGTTGAGATACAAAATTATTTCTCTGACTGAATCTGCTGCTACCGCTGCCATGCGAAAAAATAATTAATGCCTTTGCATCATTCGGCAATACAATTTCACCAGACAGGAAACCACCATTCACCGGCAATTGAAGTGGAAATTTTTTGATATCATCCATGGGGTTAAATATTTCTGTAAATCTATTTGCATAATCTGAAGGCAGCGTTGACGATAATCACGACTACCGATTATTTATATCACGACTTATAATTACCTCATTCATTTTATTTGTAAAAAAGTAGTTCATGAGACGCATTGTAACTGACTATACGCCCGCAAATCTTGAAGAAATTCTAAAAGCCATCAAGAAAAATGCACTCCCGTTAAAGACCCCAGACGGAAATCAAATCCCAGAAACCTATCCATTCGGAGTTTGAGCTCGTTTCTTGAAATCAAAAAAATGTTTTTTTCGTGAAATGAATCACATTCAATTGTGACAAGTTAAATGGGAATTGAGTTTCTCTCCCAGTTATTTTGCATTTCAAATCAATCCAAATAAAACAAACCAATATGAAAACAGATGCACAAATCCAACAGGATGTCATTGAGGAATTAAAATGGCAACCATTTATTCATGCAAGTGAAATTGGCGTTGCCGTTAAAAACGGAATCGTTACGCTAACAGGAACTGTTGACACCTACGCAAAAAAACTTGCAGCTGAACTGGCCGCAAAGAAAATTGCAGGAGTAAAAGCAGTTGCTGAGGATATTGAAGTTAAACTTCCAGGCAGCCTCAGAAAAACAGATGCAGAAATTGCAGAAGCTGTTCTAAATGCACTCAAATGGCACAGCGCCGTTCAGGAAGAAAAAATAAAAATAAAAGTGGAAAAAGGTTGGGTTTCATTGCAAGGAGAAGCTGAATGGGAATTCCAGAAAGCTGCCGCTCGTGATGCAATTGAAAATCTTTCTAGTGTGATCGGTGTGACGGATAATATCATCATTACTCCACGAGTAACAGCTACTGATATAAAAGCCAAAATAATTCTTGCACTTCAGCGCAGCGCCAACCTCGATGCTGAAAGAATCAAAATTGAAACCATAGGGAACAAAGTAATCTTGACTGGAAAAGTTCGATCATTGGCTGAGAAAAAAGATGCGGCTAAGGCTGCATGGATGGCTCCCGGAGTTAAAGTGATTGAAAATAACTTGGAAATTGCATCTGAAATTTACGCGTTATAAGATCTGAAAAGTTCAACGACAAATTTCAGATTTCAGAAACGTCTCTTTGAACAGGGACGTTTTTTTATTGAGCCTGTTCCATCCTATTTTTCAATAGATGCATTTTATCACATTCGATTTTGATCGGAATCACCTAATGAACCGTAAATCAGCAATAATTTTGAGCACACAATTTTAAAATCTTATTTTAAACTTTTTTATGATAAATAAAATAATTTGTCCGACGGATTTTTCTGTAACAGCTGACAACGCAGTTGAATATGCTGCAAAATTGGCGCAACTTACCAATGCAAAATTGGAAATTTTCCATTTACAACCTGAACGACTTCTTGAATCTGTATTCTCAGGAACAAATGCCATAGAAAATACCAAATCTATTTCCCAAGCTTTGGATGTTGTTTGCAGAGAAGTAAACAGGGCTTTTCACATACAATGTTATGCTCATGTGGAAACACCAGAACATTTTTTTGAAACAACAAGCGCTTCGGAGGAAATCGACAATAGATTATTGGTGATGGGAACTAATGGCATTGACGATTTATATCAAGAAATATTTGGAACCAATACATTCAATACATTGAAACAAACCAACTGCCCTGTTCTTATTATTCCGGAATCTGTTTCATACGCAAGCATCAGTAAAGTTGTATTGGCATGGGATTATAGCATTGCAAGTAAAAACTTCTATCCTCAACTACATGATTTTCTTGATCTGTTCAATCCAGAAATAACTTTTCTACATGTCAGCCGCCACAATACGCTGATCAGTCGGGATCTTTATGATGCGGTTAAAGAAAATATGGAAGAATTGCTACAAGATTCAAAAGCAAAAATAAGATTCAGCAGAATCTACACCGATGATATTATTCAAGGCGTAGATGAATATGTAACAGAATCTCAAACAAATTTATTGGTTCTCATATTTCATGACCAACAAAATAAATTACTTTCAAGAAACAAGTTAATCAAGAAAATAAGTCAGATTGCAGAATATCCCATTCTGGTTTTACATGAAATTCCTTGACATCAGGAATACATCTTTCAATTAAAGAGATTAGAAACAAAAATCAATGGTTAATCTACCATTTCAGATTTTCAAGTCCAACAACATCAACAATTTTAATAGATCCATTTTCTGTTTCTATTAAACCTTCCTCGCGGAAATCAGTAAGACTACGACTTGCAGATTCCGGAGAAATACCAGCAAGCATGGAAATATTTTCTCGGCTCACCAAGATAGATTCGCCTTCCTTCGCTTCATACTTTTTATGAATAAACAATAAGGCTTCAGCCACTCGTTTCCGAGCTGAATTATAAGCCAATTTCAATAAACGTTCTTCAGCTTCTTCCAAATTATTCGACATGAAACGAATGAAATGTAGTGCCACATCGTTATTCGAGAAAATTAATTTCTGAAAATCCTGACGCGAAATCAAAACGATTTCAGAATTTTCCATTGCCATAGCAGAATCTCTTCTGGCGTGGTTGTCAATCAATGTCAGGTATCCGAAAAAATCTCCCTTTTTATAAATACCAGTTATGTATTCCTTTCCATTCTCATTTGTCCGATAGGTTTTGATTTTTCCACTTGAAACAAAATATAAATAAACTGATGAGTCGCCTTCCATGAAGACCACGTCTTTTTTTCTTAATTTCTTTTCAATTCTATTTTCAGAAAAAATATCAGTACCTAAAACAGTATTGGCTTTCTCAATAAATTCATTTAAACCTTCAAGCGAATTTTCAAACATTTTTCTGATCTGCCGGCCTTTTTTCAAACGCACAGCTACAATATTCAACAAATCATCGCCTTCGAATGGCTTCGTCAAATAATCATCCGCACCAAGGTTCATTCCTTTCCTGAAATCGTTTTTTTCCGATTTTGCTGTCACGAAAATAAAAGGAACTCCGGCAAGTTCAGGCAAATTTTCTATTGCACGCAATACACCATAACCATCCAAGTCGGGCATCATGATATCACATAAAATAAGATCTGGATGCTTGCTTTTGGCTAATTCAAGGCCGTGCCTACCATTGTCTGCCCTAATAACATCATACCCTGCTAGCGTCAATAATTCTGAAATATTTTCACTCATTTCAGAGCTGTCTTCGATAATAAGAATCTTTTGTCCCATTGGAATAGCATTTACTAAATTAAATGGGCGGATAACAAATTAAAATCAATCGATACAAATATCAAAATTTTTGCAAGGTAAACAGCATGACACTTGTCAGAAATCCATTTTCTCAATGAAAACACTAAGGGAGATCATGGAATAACATATAATTCATTGTTGTACTAAAAAACAATATTGGATTTACATCATATACGCATACAACAAAAATATTAAAAAAAACCAAAACTTTTTTTATTCAAGTTCTCCCTGAAAAAAAACGATACCTATTTTTTTGGAAAAGAAAGTATAAAAGTTGTACCCATGTTTTCTGTACTTTCAAAAGTGATGGTACCTCCCATTAATGAAACTATTTTGTGCGTGATACTTAATCCTATTCCAAGTCCTTGAATTGTCATGACATTTTTGGCTCTGAAGAATTGCTCAAAAACATGGACTTGTTCTATTTCAGGAATTCCAAATCCATAATCCTTAATCACAATTTCCAAATTTCCTTGCATTCCTGTAGATACAGAAAATTCTATTGTTCCTCCGATAGGAGAATATTTGACTGCGTTGCTAATCAAATTTGTCAAACAAACACGCAACAATTGCTTATCCAAATAAACATCATAACCTTCGCCAAGAGGCTCATATTTTATAGTATGAGCTGCGTTCAACATTCTGATTTCATCGATAAATTCTACTGCAAATTCTTGCAAATTAAAAAGACTTGGATTGTTGGTCTTCAAACCTCTTTCGATATGACTCATAGAAAGAAAATCACTCAATATATCCTTCACGCGTGCAACGGAAGATTTGATTCTTGCAAAATGCTTTATTTTTTTTTCTTCGTCTTTCGGATCGGTATACCGTTCAATTAGATCTGCTGACAACAAAATTGCAGCCAATGGTGTCCGGAATTCATGTGATGCGATTGCAATAAATTGGGATTTCATTTCGTTCAATTCAGTTTCCCGAATCAAGGCCAACTCCATTTTTCGTTCCTGGTCCTTCCGAAGGGAAATATCGCTTACCAATGAAAGAAAATACTTAAAATCTCCTTTCCCATCTTTTACCAGTGTTGTTTCAATTAGAGCTGAAAAAACGGATCCGTCATTTCTCACCATATCGCATTCCAGCTGTTGTGTTTGTTCTGTTTCTGCGACTAGATTATTATGCAAATAATAATTGTCTTGGCCGGTTTCTGAATCGATAAATTTTAGAAATGTTTTTTTTAACAAACTAAACTTATCCATTTTAAAATTTTCACAGGCCTTGATATTTACGTTGAGAATAACACCTTCCCGATTCAAAATAAAATATCCTGCAGGAGCCCTGTCAAATAATTCAGCATACACCTCATTCAATTTCCACAACTTCACCTGCGTAAAATGAAGCTCCTCATTTTGCATTTCCAATTCAATTTTATGTACATCCAATTCATGACCAAGCTCACTTTCCATATCCTTTGGAAGGAGTTTGTCTTTTGACACCTTTTTTTCTTCTGCCTTTTTACGGAGTTTTGAGGAATCACCTCCACTGGAACTATTGCTTTCCATTGTACTGCTTTTTATAATTATTTCCGTTTGTTAATCACTTCTTGCCAAACACCAACAATGTAAGAAGGCCTTCCTCCTTCCGATTTTGCAAATCGTACATAATTTACAAAATGTTTGTATTTACCATCTGAACATTTCCATCTGAAAGGCTGGTCAAGGCTGCCCTTTTTTATAACGGCAGAAAATGTCAAAAGAACTTTTTTCTTGTCATCCGGATGAATTCTATTACTCCAGAATGTAGGTTTGCTTGTAAATTGTTCAGGCAAAAACCCTGTAACCTTTTCACAACTTTTCCCAACAAACGTAATTAATATTTTATTTTCCGCAACGCATGTAAAGGGAATAGCAGGGAGATTTTCCATAATGAGATTCAAATGCTCATTCGTCTTTTTCAATCGTTCCTCCACAAATTTCTGATCTGATATATCAACAAATGTCACCAACACTCCTTCAATAATATTCTCGGCTGAACGGTAAGGCATAATGCGCATGTGATACCAAGAACCATCACTCGCTTGAACATCTGCAGATTTTACGGCAAGTGTCTTCAACACACTTTTCACATCCTCATCAAATGTTTTGTAGACCAAATTGCTCGACAAATGCGTAACAGGTCTGTCAATATCACTTGCAATAATGTTGAATATTTTTGTTGCAGCAGGCGTAAACCGTTTTATCTTCAGATTTCTATCGAGGAAAACTGTTGCCACTTCAATACTGCGCAGCAAATTATTCAAATCATCATTGGCATCGGATAACTGAGTTATTTTATCCTGAAGTTCCGAATTTACAGTTATCATCTCTTCATTAACAGACTGTAATTCTTCCCTTGAAGTTTCCAATTCTTCATTGGTGCTTTGCAATTCCTCGTTTGAAGATTGGTATTCTTCATTGGTACTTTGAAGGTCTTCATTCGAAGATTCCAATTCATTGATGGCAGTCTGAAGGTGTTCCCGTGTAATTTTCAACTCTTTTTCAAGATCCCCAACTTTCAAATTGCGAACGCCTGATTGTGTCTTGGAATTCTTAGCCCTACTTTTTGTTGGTTCAAAAACAACCATCATCACCCCCAAATCACTCTCTTTGGTTATAACAGGTTTCACAATAAGATTAATGTTTTCAAAATGACTGTTCACTTTAATTTCAACCGCATTAATCTGTACTTCCGCTTTAATGCTTCTCGATTTGTTAATGGCAGTGGAAAGTTCATGTCTCAATCCTTTTTTTGCCATATCAATAATATTCAATCTCGCTTCACCCATTGGGGGCTCAAGAAATTGTCCAGTGTTTCCAGAAAAAAACAAAGCGTCATTATTTTTATCTATAATAACAGATGGAGGAGCATAATTATCAAGCAGTATTTTTTCAGTAAGGCCGGAAATATTTATTTTTTTTGAAATCTCAGAACTCGGCTTGTTAGATGAGAAAGCTGCTTTATTTTGAACCAAAGGCAATTCATAATCTGAATTTGGCTTTCGTCCAATTGAATTCTGTTTCCTTAAAAAGATTTTATTTTTCTGATCAAAATCGGAAAATAAATTATTAAAATCTCCAATGCTTTCCGAAGTTCCCAATAATAAAACACCCTCTTTATTTAAACTATAGTGAAAAACAGGAATTACCTTCTTCTGCAAATCGCTATTCAAATAAATCAAGAGATTTCTACAGGTTATCAAATCCATTTTGGAAAAGGGAGGATCTTTAATCACATTATGATGTGCAAGCACCACCATTTCTCGAATTTCTTTTTTGAGCACATAGCTATTTTCCTTTCGAATAAAATAGCGGGCTAATCGTTCCGGAGAAACATCTCCAACAATACTTTCAGAATAAATTCCTCTACGTGCAAATTCAACCGCTTCCTTATCAATGTCAGAAGCAAATATCACCACTTTGATATACTGCTTGTTTTTTTCCAAGGCCTCCTTGCATAATATTGCAATGGAATATGCCTCCTCACCTGTAGAACATCCACAAACCCAAACGCGAAGTTCTTGTTTCTCTGCACATTTTTCGAGCAAATGAGGAATTACATTTTTCTCAAGACTATCAAAAACATTTTTATCACGGAAAAATGAAGTAACTCCTATCAGAAATTCCTTATAGAGCAATTCAATTTCATTCGGATTACTCTGCAGGAACACAATATAATCATCTATGGAATCAATTTGATTTAACGCAGTTCTTTTCATAATCCTGCGTGCAATAGTGTTCATTTTATAATTCGAAAAATCATACCCGGTTTTATTGCGAATAAGTAGGAAAACTTTCTTCAACTGACTCAAAAAAGAAGCAGTCAATTCCGGTTCTGTTCCCATAATTCCTTTTGCCCTCTTTTGAACATATTTCAATAAAACTGCGGGCATTATTTTTGGAGTCAAAATATTATCAGCTGTTTTCGAAATGATGGCTGCAAGTGGCATGCCATCGAATTTTGCTGAACTAGGTTCTTGAACAATTGTCATTCCACCTTCAGCTTTTATTTCTTTCAATCCCAATGCCCCTTCAGTTCCGGTCCCTGAAAGTATAATGCCAATTGCCTTGTCTTTTTGATCTCCCGCCAATGAATGAAAAAAGTAATCTATTGGCCGTCTCAAGGAACGCAATTCAAGTGGTTTGATCAATTGTAATGTTCCGTGAAAAACTCCCAATTCCTTATTTGGAGGAATGACATAAACACAATTGGGTTTAATTTTTTCACCATCTTTTGCTTCTGTAACTTTCATTGCCGTATGTCGACCCAACAATTCCGACAACAAACTTTTGTGTGTTGGATCGAGGTGTTGAATAACAACAAAGGCAAGTCCAGAATCAAAAGGCATATTATCAAATAATTCTTGCATCGCTTCTAGTCCGCCTGCAGAGGCACCAATACCCACAATAAACAACTTCTTCGAAGACGCATCAGAATCGGAGCGTTTCAGAGTCAGAGATTTTTTTTTGTTTATTAAAAGCGGAGAATTTTTTTTCAAAACCACATTTGATTTTTTCTTCACAACTTTTTTCTTCACAACTTTTTTCGAAATGGGGTTTTTCACAAAATGATTTTTAAAATATTTCTATCACTTGATTTTATTCAATTACCATACAATTGAAAGTTACTAAAATTAACGATTTCTTTGAAAACTGATAGTTGCCATGCCCATTGTTAAAAACTGTTTGCCTAAAGCAAAACCCCCGATATAAAAAATATTTGTCACTGTTTATCTGTTTTTTCCCATTTGGCTTGGTTCCTTCACAATTGGCGTACAATATTTACCGCTATCACCGATAAACAGAAGCACACAGAGTATTCCAATAATCAACAAAAGAAATACAATGACCAACTTATACCCTCCATTTTTCATTGCAATTTTAATGTAAAGGACAAAATATTTCTATCGATTTGTAGTGATATTCATCACACTTCTAAATATTAAATGTCATCCGTCAGGAATTGGCTTTACTATCCTTTTCAGCAAAGAATGAGCCAGTAAGTACAATTTAGCCTTCCTTCTACTGCCGCTCAATAACCCTACCTCTTCTGCAATTGAGATTCGAATTTGGTTTTATTCGAACAAATGCATTTTTCTGCGTTATCTTTTCTCCCTTTGCATAACAATATTTGCAATAATCATAATTTTTTGAGCCATCTTTTTCTGTACCCAATAGTTGTGAATTGGAAAGTGGCATGTTACAGTTGCGGCAAATCTTTACAGTGTTCATATCGGTTTTTCAAATCTGTTTTATTTTTTTATTTATTTGAATTCAAGCTGTATTGTAATTGAATTAAAGAGGATCAATATAAATTACATTGTCCTTTTTCCTTTGGTGAACTTCCGGCTTTTCATCGCCATAACCCAATATAATAGCCAACAGCACATGTTCCGAATCTGGAATATTTAATTTGGAATACAAATTTGTTTGTTCAACAAATTTTGCAAAACCAATTGGGCAAGTTTCCAAACCCAATGTTTTTGCAGCGAGCATCATATTCTGTGCGCACATACCAACATCCAAACTCGCCCATTCATTTTCTTTAGGAGCCGTAATGAAAATAACAACAGGTGCACCATGAAAAACAGGATCAGACGTCATCACAAATTTTATTCCTTGCAACAAATGGAAAGGTCCTCTTAAGGAATTAATAATTCCTTTCACCCCCGTTTTCAGAACTCCTTTTGCCGCCACTTTACCAATTTCCTTCGAAAATGAGTGAATCAAATCTTTATCCGTGAGAATATAAAACTTCCAAGGTTGTTTGTTGATTGCTGAAGGAGCCATTCGTCCCGCATCAATGATCTGTTCGATAATTTTTCGATCTACAGTCTGATGTTTATATTTTCGAACAGCTCTCCTTTCATAAATGGTTTCAAGCGTGCCGGAAATATTTGCTTTCTTTTTTGTCAATGTTTCCATAATTTTTTTTTGCATTTAAATTCAATATCAAATAACAAAAAGCAAATGAGTATGAATTCACGTGTGAGAATTAATTTTCAAAAATAGTTTTACCACAACAATGAAAGGGTGGCAATAATCACACTCCGAAATGATTCTTTTATTCCAACTCATTGTCTATATAGAAGATTGCATTCAAAATTTCCTCAACATAAAAAACAAGGCAAGCATTTTCATTAAAAAAAACAAAATGATCAGAAAAATGTCCGCAGCCTATTCAATATGTTTTGAGATGGTCGAAGGAATAATTTCACCTTGACATAATTTTGGAATCTCCCCAATAATTCCGTTCTATAGGCAAGGAAATATTTTACGCTGGTAACCAATAGCAAGGTCAATGCTACTATGATAAGAATTCCATTAATCATAAAGCGAATAAATCCATCAACAAGTCTTTTGAAGTTTCCTTTTTCAGAATTTTTCATACTCGCTTTTTGAAAAACAAAATCTTTAGACATTTCGGTTTACATAATCCTCAAAGGAATTCAAAAGACTTTGAAAAATCTGTGACAAAACTCAAATTGGCAAATGACTTTATGACGAAAGAATAAAGGTGCTCAAAGAAACCAAACCAAATATTGGGACAACATTTTTAAAAATAAGATCTAACTAAAAAAGGCGTCCTACCGTCTGATAGAGCGCCTTTTTTTCGTCGGAACAGTTGCATGTCCGTGAGGACAATATTCTGTACAGGCTTTCTAGCATTTGAAAGGAGAAATTAAGTCGAGTCAGGAATTCACCTGATTGAGGGCTGAAGATCACCGCTTTTTAGTTCGGATATTCTATCAGTTTTCTTAATGCTCTCATTCAAAGAAGATGATACAAAGGTGCGTCATAAATGGAATAAAGTCAGTGATCCAAAACACAATTACTATTGATTGTTTGCAATTACTTCAAATTTTCATCAGTTTTCTTTTTGCAAAATTCCTATTGAGAATTGTCTCTACAAATTGACTTTTATCATTCTTCATTATGCGCATTTCCTTTTGATTAAAAGCGAAAGGAGAATAGTTTTGAGCCAGTCAAAAAAAACTTAATACTAACCAATAAAAACTCAAAAACTATGTCACTAATTAAACGAAACAACGGAAGCGATTCCTCCGTACGAACTCTCCTCACCGATTTTTTTGATGCGGATAGATTTTTCAGCAACACGCTATTCAATGACGATTTGATTCCTGCTGTGAACATTATCGACAACCAAAAAGATTTCCAAATTGAGTTAGCTGCTCCCGGAATGAAAAAAGATGACTTCAAAGTCAACATTGAAAATGGATTGTTGAACATCACTGCAGAAACCAAAAAAGAAACAGAAGAGAAAGACAAGAACTACACACGTCGAGAATTCAAATATGAATCATTTGCACGTTCCTTTACGCTTCCAGAGAATGCGAGCGAAGAAAAGATTGACGCAAAGTATGATAACGGGGTTCTGAAGCTAACCATTGCTAAAAAAGTGCCAACTGCAATCAAGAAAAAGGAAATTGCCATTGCATAAGTGAACTATTTTCAAAAAAGAAAGAGGCCCTAAAGCCTCTTTTTTTGTTTCCCTATCATGAAACTTTTTCTCCCGAAATAAATAGCAAACCCTTGGTTAAAACAAAGATTATGTTTTCAAAACATCACTATTTTCCACGAATGAAATCTCATTCGACATATTGTGGAAAAGATCTCATTTGCTGTTCTTTCAATAAATGAATTTGTAATTCCGCCACATGATGATTCGCAGGAGCACCATTTAACTTTACAAGATAAAATGCAAGAACCGAAAGCTTCCAATCAAAATGAATTCCATCTGGCCAACTTTTATAAATGCGCTTAAAATTCGCATTCACAGGTAACCCTGCGGACACGCACAACTCCATAGAGCGTTTAACCGCATCCAACAACTCCTCTTCTTTTTCAAATTCCATTTCATCAGCAGCTTCAGAAGCATAACGCACAAGATTTTCCTCAATGAGTTGTTCAGCAATTTCATGAAAATAATTGTTTTCAGGAAAAGTAATTACGGCCAGTTTCATAGTTTCGTATTTATTTGATTTTCAAATATGGGACATCCCAATGTAAAATGCACTGCCATGCGTCTTCTGAAGGAGTGATATTTATCACTAGTCATGATTTCATTCAAAACCTTTTCCTCTGAATGACTTTCGGTTTTATCGCAGATTAATTTTTTCTTGTTTTCTGCAGAGTAAATTGCTTTCATCTAGAATTGTTTTTATTCTTGAAACGGTAATTCCAGCTTTCACTAGTGCATTGGGATTATCACACAATTCCTTACTGAGAACAATTCTGTTATCAAGAAGAATTCGTTTTTCATTTTTTGTAAGCGAAGTCAGGCAGGTGATCGGATAGAGTCCTTGAGAATCAACCAGCTCTTTTAAACTCCCTGCACGCGGATAATCCCAACTGATTAAATGAAGTCCTGAGCATGTTCCATATTGAAGTGCATCAGGTGAAAATCGTGTATTTGTAACTAGCCAACTTTGATGGAATTTTTTTTCGTGTCCAGGGATTTGTTCCCATTGCAATTCAATATCCATAAAACGCGCATGAATATATAGTGGGATTTTTACATCGCAAGTTATTCCTTGACTATTATGGAATTTGCATTCAACTAAAAAATGTTGCTCATCTTTCTCCGCAACAATATCCACTTCATGTGTCACACAATGTCCCTGAATAGTTTGACCGATCTTCACATCATAACCCATGTGACGAAGGATTTCCCCAACATATTTTTCAAATGGAAAACCCGAAGGACCCAACTCCATGATTCCACCCTTCAAATGATAACGTGCTGCGAGATGACGACCATGTCCTCGTAAAAGTGAGAACGCCATTTCATATATTTTTCTTGTTCTGATTCCCTCAAATATTTTCCCTGCAACTTGCCGAGCAATTTCAGCTGCTGCCTTTTTTGTTGCTCCTGCACGAACAAGTGAATTGATTAATTTTTGAGATGAAAAAGGAACAATTTCACCAGAAGCTTTTGTGATTACGATCTTCTTATTTCTCATCGTTCAATTGAATAAAAAGTCAAATAATCAAAAATAATTGACTCAAAAGGATTGTACCAATCACGATTCTGCTAACCCAGTGAACAAATAAATCATTGTGCAATCCATCCTCCATCAACAGACATTGAATTTCCAGTTACAAAAGAGGCCTCGTCGGAGCAAAGCCAAATAACAGTATCGGCAACTTCTTCAGGTTCACCTAATCGTCCAATAGGTTCCTGACTTTCAAATTGTTTTTCCACTTCTTTATTTTTTCCAGTAAAGCGATCAATCATTGGTGTTTTAATCACACCTGGACATACTGCATTGACACGGATTCCTTGCTTTGCATATTCCAAAGCAGCATTTTTTGTAAGGCCTATGATTCCATGTTTACTTGCAACGTATGCTGGTATATTCATGAAGCCAACAAGCCCTGCTACAGAAGCATTATTTACAATTGCACCTTTTTTCTGTTTAAGCATTTGTTGAATTTCATATTTCAAGCAAAGCCAAACTCCTTTCAAATCCACATCTATTGTTCGATCCCAATTCTCTTCTGTGCATTCATGTGTTGGAGCAGAAATTCCTTCAACGCCCGCATTGTTAAAAGCAAAATCGATACGTCCATAGGTACTTACGGCAGTTTCCATTAACCGTTTTACATCAGCAGATTTTGAAACATCACATTTCACAAATTCAGCTTCACCACCCAAAGATTTTATTGTTTCAACTGTTTCATAATCTTCGACCCAATCAGCAACAATAACTTTTGCTCCTTTTTTTGCAAATGCAATTGCGGCAGCTCGGCCAATTCCAAAAGCGCCGCCAGTTACAACTGCAACTTTATATTTGAATAGAGAATCCATAGGAAAAATGTGTTTTGAAAAATCAACTACCTGTTTCAATTCAACAACGCAAGTACACTAATTCTAGTGCTGAAATGAATGACAAAAATCAAACACCAAAGAGATTATGATCAACAATACATTTATTGAGAATCAATTTTTTAATTTTTTTTCGAAAAACAATCAAAAATAAATCAGCTATACACCAACAGGTTTGTTTTTTGTTTTTTCCGCGACAAGAATATTTTCCATTCCTCGTATGAGTGCATCCGGGTTGAATGAAATGCTATCAATTCCATTTTTCACAAGAAACCCTGCATAGGACGGGAAATCACTTGGAGCTTGTCCACACAAACCCGTATGTGTTCCTGTTTTTTTTGCTTTACTCAATGTCATACTGATTAATTGCATAACCGCTGGATCAAAAGGGGAAAATATTTCACTCAGTAATTTTGAATCACGATCAGCTCCGAGTGTGAGTTGCGTGAGGTCATTTGATCCTATAGAAAAACCATCAAAATGTTTTGCAAACTCTTCAGCCAATAAAGCATTGGATGGAATTTCTATCATCACATAAATTTCCAGATTATTTTCTCCACGTTTCAATCCAAAATCCTTCATCAGCGCCACAACTTTTTCTCCATCTACAACAGTCCTACAAAATGGAATCATTAATTTCACATTGGAGAAACCCATTTCTTCGCGAACCATTTTCATCGCTTTGCATTCCATTTCGAATCCTTCCTTATAAAGAGGATGATAATACCGTGATGCACCTCGAAAACCAATCATGGGATTTTCTTCAGACGGTTCAAATTGTTTTCCACCCAAGAGATTTGCATATTCATTCGATTTAAAATCGCTCATGCGTACGATGACCTCTTTCGGATAAAATGCTGCGGCAATCACGGCAATCGATTCGGCAAGTTTCTGAATAAAATAATTTTGTTTATTAGGAAATTGTATTGTGATTTTTTCAATTTTTACTTTTTCTTCATGATCCACAATACTGTCAAAATGACGAAGCGCCATTGGGTGAATCCCTATTGCACTGTTGATAATGAATTCCATTCGCAACAAACCCACTCCATCATTTGGAAGAAATGAATATCTAAACGCTTGGTCAGGATGAGCGAGAATCAACATCACTTTTGTTTCTGGTTTTTTCAATTTTGATATGTCAATTTCTTTTTCTTCCCATTTCAATAATCCATCATAAACAATTCCTTCATCACCTTGTGCAGCTGCCACGGTTATCAATTGACCGTCCTTAATTTGTTGAGTTCCATTTCCTGTGCCCACAATTGCAACAACACCAACTTCACGCGCAACAATGGCAGCATGCGAGGTTCTTCCTCCTTGATCTGTAATAATTGCTGCCGCTTTTTTCATAACAGGATCCCAATCAGGATCTGTTCTTTCAGTTACCAAAATCTCACCATCACCAAGCTTGGAAATTTCAGAAGGAGAATAAAGCACACGCGCCTTGCCACTTGTAATTCGATTACCAAGGCCAACTCCCTGACAAAGTATCTTCCCTTTTTCTTTTAGTTGATATTGTGTAAACAATTCACGTTTGAGATTATTAAAAACAGTTTCAGGTCTTGCCTGCACGATAAACAAATTTCCTGTCAATCCATCTTTCGCCCATTCAATATCCATATGCCTCTTGTAATGATCCTGTATAATACAAGCCCATTCTGCAAGTTGTATTATTTCACCATCGTTCAGAATGTATTCCGCACATTTTTCAGGACTCGTATCAAGATTCAAAATCGCATCTTCCGGACGAAGAATTTCCTTCCTGCTTTTCTCAGAATAGACCATTGTTTTTGTCTTGCTTCCCAGTTTGCGCGAAATAATCGATTGTTTCACCTTACCAAGTAGTGGTTTAAAAACAAGAAACTCATCTGTATTCACACTCCCCTGAACAATATTTTCTCCTAACCCCCAAGCACCAGAAATCAATACCACATTTTCAAAACCGGAATTCGGCTCCATTGTAAACATTACACCAGAACAAGAAAGATCGGAGCGAATCATTTTTTGCACACCAATGGATAAAGCCACTTTCATGTGTTCAAATCCATTATCAGCTCTATACTTAATCGCTCTATCTGTAAACAAGGAAGCATAACATCGTTGACAAGCCTTGATGAGATTTTCTTCACCAACAACATTCAAAAACGTTTCTTGCTGTCCTGCAAAACTTGCCCCAGGAAGATCTTCCGCTGTAGCGCTACTCCGAACAGCAAATGAAAAAACCTCTCCATCTTGATTCGACAACAATTGAAAAGCGGAAAGAATTTGCAGCTTCAATTCATCTGGAAAAGTTGAATCGTTGAATAATGTTCTTGCTTTGATTCCAATGTCAGAAAGATTGCCAAATGTTTTTGTATCAAGTTTGGAGAGCAGATCTGCTAATTTTGCACGTAAGTTATTTGTCTCAATAAATTTCCAGTAAGCTTCTGCTGTTACTGCAAATCCATCAGGTACACGAATTCCTCTCGAAGAAAGAGCACTTACCATTTCACCCAATGAAGCATTTTTCCCTCCCACAGTTGCAATATCAGTCAATCGGATATCACGAAAGATTTTAATGTAAGTGCTCATGCTCTTTTTATAAAAAATATTTTTTTACACCATTAGGTTAACGGTGTAGTATGCCCATGTACCATCATTTTTTTATGTTTCTCCAGTTGCTGTTGAATGGCAAAAAAAGCACGATCACACTATAAAAGAATATTTTCTCCTGCTCCTTCCGCATAAATTGAATTGTGAGGAATTGTATAATGGATTTCCGTGATCACATTTTTCATCTTGTCATTCTTATCGTGACGAATAATAATTTTACCGTCGATGATCAAATCGAAACGTTCTTCCAATTTCACGATCTTTTCATTTATGTGGTTACGCTTATCAACTGATGGTTGACAATCAATAAATTGAATTTTGGTTTTCATAAAACATTTTTTAAGCAACAAAAGACAGACTAATTAGCGGCTTCAATTCTTTTGGAAGGACTGCGGTGATATTATTCATTTCTCCCTCTGAAACATAATTTCTAAGCATCAGGAAAACCATAACTATATCTGCTAGAGTTTCTTCTCCATCCCCAAAATCATTGCGGGCTGACCTTCCGTCATTTTCCCAAACTTCATCCAAGAATTCACTGATGTGTGAAATCTTCTTTTTTTTCTTTGCTGACCAGCCTTCAACATAAATTGCCTTGAGAAACATTGGGAGTTGTGCCAACATCTGTAATGATTCCTCAATTGTAAGATGATCCCGTAATGTATGCAAAACGGATTTTAGAATTCGAGCTGCTCTTTGGGGTTCATCTTCAAAGCCCAATTTTTCTGACAGCTCACGCATAAACTGGTTTCCCTTGATTGCGTAGTTTTCAAAATTTAGTGCCATGGTATTTTTTTTATAAAATTATCCTATCCATCAAAAACAAGTCTTGATCAAGATCACTTCATTCTATATTGCTCATCATACAATAGAATCAATATTTACGTTTCTCATTTTTGCGTAAATAGAAACAGAAAAAACGAATTTGAATTACCAATTGCTCAATGAAATATTAAACCTGAATTCAATCACGCTATTGAGTGATCATAATCACACATAATTCAAGGATCAAATTATTACTTTGTTACATAATAAACCATTGCGTTTAATGGGCATAAATAGTATCCATATGAAACCGATTTTAATTGCTACCGATTTTTCCCAAGCTGCAAATCATGCAGCAGATTATGCAGCACAATTAGCAAAAGCGTGCAACGCGCCGCTTCACATTTTTCATGCATGGATGATTCCTGCAATTGGAGGTGAAGGATTTGCCATTCCATTTCCTGTAAATGATCTTGCAAAAGAAGAACAAAAAGCGATTGACGAAGAAGCTGCTCGTCTAGAAATAAAATGGGGAATAAAAATAAAAGCATTTCAAGCAACTGGTTTTCCAACAGAAGAAATCGAAACGATCGGAATTAAAAACAAGGTTGGCCTTGTGGTAATGGGAATTCGGCATACCGCTCCTGTTGAACAAGTATTCGGAAGTGTTGTTACCGCTTTTATCAAACGAGATAAATTCCCCGTCCTGATCATTCCTGAAAAAGCAAAATTCAAAGTGCCTAAAAAAATTCTTCTTGCCACAGATCTTATAACAAAAGCCGGTTGGCATGAATTGGATATTCTAAAGGAACTCGCCGCACAGTTTAATGCTGCCATACATATTCTCAATGCCATGCCTAAAAAGCTGGAACAGGTTTCAGTTGGCATGAATAGTACGAGTCATCGTCTAGAGAATTTACTCAAAGAGTATCCTCATACTTGGCACTATGAAAATGATGGTGATGTTACACACAGCATTTACAAAACTTCTGATTCAATAAATGCAGATTGGATTGCAGCGATTCCTCACCGCATGAATTGGATTCAAAGATTGTTCAATAAGAGCACTACAAAAGAACTTGCCTTCAACTCGAATATACCACTGCTGATTTTACCTGAACATCACACCGAACTCTAAAACGAAAAACATGACACCGATCGAACGACTTTATTATGCTTTAGGTGAGGCTGCCTATGCAATTGCTCAGGCGGATGGAAAAATCCAGCAAGAGGAAAAGAATAAATTGCAGGCTATTCTTGAAGAGGAATTCCGGACACACAAAGCCGGTTTTGACATAACGGAAATTATTTTCCATATTCTTCAAAAAGAAGGAATGGATAGTGAAACTGCTTATGAATGGGCATTAAAGGAAATGAAATTGAACAGTCAATATGTAAGTGAAAATTTGAAAAATCATTTTATCGGAGTGATGAAAAAAGTAGCCGCGGCATTTCCGCCAATTACACGAGCAGAACGCGAGCTAATTGATGATTTTATTTATCAGATAAAATTCATAAAAGGAGATTCTGTTTTTAGTTCTCAGACTGACTGAAAAGAAAGCAATTCCAAACACTCATGCTTGAAATGCAAATCATACGTTTGACATTTCTCTTTCACCAATTTGCTGTCTCCACATCGCATAATACAATCCTTTTTCAGCAAGCAATTCTTCGTGGCGGCCCAATTCGGTGATCCTTCCTCTTTCAAGAACAAATATTTTATCAGCGTGCATTATTGTAGACAGGCGATGCGCCACTAAAATCGTAATGTGTTTTTTACTTTGAGAAACATCGCGAACTGTTTTGCTAATTTCTTCCTCTGTAATGGAATCAAGTGAAGAGGTCGCTTCATCAAAAACCAAAAGTGATGGTCGACGTAGCAATGCCCTTGCGATTGATAATCTTTGTTTTTCTCCACCAGAAACTTTCACACCACCTTCTCCAATTATCGTATCTAAACCTTTATCAGCACGCGATAACAAACTTGTGCACGCAGCTTTCTTCATGACCTCAATACACTCGGCATCTGTAGCTTTCGGTGCAACGAATAAAAGATTTTCCCTAATTGTTCCAGAAAACAATTGTGTGTCTTGTGTTACCAATCCAATGAGTTCTCTGAGTTTATCAAGATCCACTTTTGTTCCTTCGAAATCATTGTAATGGATTTCACCAGCCAATGGTTTGTATAATCCAACCAATAATTTTACCAATGTGGATTTCCCAGAACCTGAAGGTCCTACAAAAGCAATTGTCTCTCCCACATCAGCACGAAAAGA
The DNA here is from genome assembly GCA_903873905.1 of uncultured Flavobacteriales bacterium. Taxonomy (GTDB): domain Bacteria; phylum Bacteroidota; class Bacteroidia; order Palsa-965; family Palsa-965. The sequence continues at coordinate 24,281 of CAIQQJ010000169.1, read as the reverse complement.
TATTTTTTCTATTGCATTGGATGAAGCGGACCGATGTTTGAAATCCACATTTTTGAACTCGAGTGTGTGAATTTCATTTAGCAAAATCGGATTTTCGGGTTTCTCATCAATTGGTGTTTTGAGAATGGCATTGAAATTTTCAAGTGACACCTCAGCCTCCCGATAAATATTAATGATGTTTCCCAATTCCTGAAGAGGTCCAAAAATAAAAAAGGAATAAATAAACAAAGAGAAAAATTCACCAACAGATATTTTACCAATGAAAACAAGATAAAGCATCAGAAAAAGAATAACGTTGCGCAACAAATTGACAAACGTTCCTTGAATGAAATTCAAACTTCTCAAATATTTCACCTTTTTTAATTCAAGTTTCAATATTTTTCCAGTAGTTGCATTCAACCTATTTGTTTCTTGTTCTGCAAGTCCCAAACTTTTTACCAATTCTATATTTCTAAGTGATTCTGTTGTTGAGCCTGCCAATGCTGTTGTTTCCTTAACAATCGTTTTCTGAATGACTTTTATTTTTTTGCTCAGCACATAACTCAGAATGCCCAGAAGAGGAATAGTCAAAAAATAAATTGGAGCAACAACCCAATAAACACTGATGGCATAAAACATCACGAAGATTACTCCAATCAATGAAGTGAACAACACATTCACAAATGCGGCAATCAATTTTTCTACATCAGTTCTCACTTTTTGTAAAATACCTAGTGTCTCACCACTTCGTTGATCTTCAAAAACGGAATAAGGTAATTCCAATGAATGTCGCAAACCATCAGAATAAATTTGTGCACCCAATCGTTGTGTTACAACGTTTACATAATAATCCTGAAATGCTTTTGCAATTCTAGAAACCATTGCCACACCCATCGCAGCGAGAATCAACATTCCGGCTCCTCTGAAAAAAACTTCAGAACCAAGTCCAGGAAGAATTTTCTTGTCTTTCGTTACCACATATCCATCAATGATTTTTCTGAAAATCCAAGGATCAAGCAAGGAAAAAATCTGGTTGACTGCTGCCAAGAATAAGGCGAGGAAAATAAGTCCCCAGTATTGTTTCAAATAAGAGTAAAGCAATTTCATTTTGCAAAGGTAATGTCATTTTTTGCCATACTGTAAAACTGACAATTGTCAATGCGAGTTTCCAAAATGGAAGGAGGAAGAGAAAACTAAAATGCAATCAAGATTTCAATCCATTCTCAATCTGTAAGCCAGACCTGCGGTAAACATGAAGCCATTTTTCATTGGAGAATAAACTGGATTATTTAAATGAACAAGTTTCGCATCTGCATAATCATATTGAACTAAACTGTACTTAATTCCATAAGCCACATCAGTAAAAAACACAACTTTCATTTTTGTATAAAAATCCACAAAGAGTTTTAGCTGACCTTCTTTAATGCGCACGAAATCATCGTTGAATTGCCTTGACAAACGATAAGATCGCTGATAATTTTTATAGCCCATTCCGAAATATAATTTGCTATTGACTTTAAATTCAACCCGCATATTATTAGGAAGTATTCCGTAAACAGAAATTCTATTTGTTGCTTTCCAATCAAGGCCGACAAGCGGCACGAAAAAATTCCCAAAACATTCACGATTATAATAAAGTCCGAATTTCAATTTCAATAAGGAATCATTTTGAACATAAGTAAATAAAACAGTTCCTCCATATTGAACATCCTTCGACAAATTATCCTTCAAGTCAGAAGCGATTTTCGGAATTCCCATCACCAATGTTTTCCACTTTTTATTCTTGCTTACAAATTGAAATCCAATTGGTATGGAGATTGAATACAAATTTGAATAGGAAGATTGATAAACAGAATGCAAATTTTCTCCAGCAATTCGAAACATGAATGTATTGCCATTCTTGAATTTTTTTGGCAAAAAAACATTCAGATTATAATTTGTAGTAAGATTTTTCGACTGGATGGAATCCTTATACGTACTCTGGAATGTTTGCGCATTAAAATTAAGGAGATCGATAAAAACCTGTGCCTTGAGAGGTAAAGAAAGAAATGCTGCAAGAAATAGTGCAGCAAAAAATGGAGAGGAAGATATTTTCATTGGGCGGTTTATGAAAATAATTTGAGGGGTTATTTGATTTAAAGCCGAGTGTTACAAGTATACACAAAACCCCAACATGAGTGCCGGGGTTTTGTGTAATTCGAAATATGAAAAACTGTTTCTACGCAGCCATTTTTGTAATCCTCGCTTGAACGTCATCAAGAATTGCTTGTTCTTCTGGTGCAATGTTTCCATCAGCCGCAGCAGCTTTCATCATGATTGCATAAACCTTCAATGCGTTTTTCTGATCTTCCGGCAAACGAACTGTAAGTTGATTATTTTTCGCGAGATCATACATACCCGCGAGCTTGTCATTATCGTAACCCAGTTTCTTCGCAAGCTTCATTGTAAAATCAATTTCCTCTTGATTAAAAACTCCATCAGCCGCAACAATCATCATGACATTATTCAATGCATAATCACGAACCTTGAATAATGGATCGAGATCCTGCACACCTGCGTGCGTGATAAGAGGGAAATTCTGTGCATTTGCAACAGAAGCATATTGTTGTGCAGGTAATAATTGCGTGATGATCCACTCATTCTTTGTACTGTTCAATTCTCCACCGCAATAACTACATTTTGTATCAACAGTATCACCAATTGGACCCGCACATGTAGGACAAGAGTGCGCATACAAAGAACCTTTCGGAACTCCCGCGCCGATATCACGAGACATCACCATGATTTCATTTGAAGTGTACATCGCTGAATCAAGCAAAACCAATTTGCCTGTGGAAATATCTACGCGTTGCGCTGTGCGTTTGAATGCAAGCACCATGTTGTCTTTCCCTTTTTCCTGGAAATAATCCATGAGCGTTACGCTATTCAAATAAAGTCGATTGAAAACATAAGGAGGCTCCTTTTTTATTTGCTCACTCATATTTTCAAAAACTGCATTGTCAACAAACCTTCGCATGCGTTCCGGTTTTTTTGTAACAAGCGCGGATTGAATTTGCATATAGGCGTTGGAAGCTTTGTCTTCCATAAACTGAACTGAAAAATCTGGATCAAGTTTCATTGCTTCGCGAATTCGCAAAGTGAGTTTTCCATTCTTATCCAGTTTATTATTGTCATTCGCGTAGTCTGCAGCTTGTGTAATTTCTGAAAGCACCCAATCGTAATCTCCCAGTGTTGTAATCACTCCACAACTTTCACATTTACCAACTTCACCCATGTTTTTCGGAAGAGGAGCTCCGCAGGAAGGACAATTTTGTGAATGAAACATGTCCTTTTCAGCAACACCCGTTTTCCTAATGAACGTCCAATACTCTACATTCTCTAATTGTCCACCTGAACTTAATTGATCATATTTTTCTGTAACAAAATTATCCATCATCGTAAAGTGAATACCCACATCGATAATGTCATAATTTCCATCACGTTGAACATCGGAAATAATTATCTTTTTTACAGAGATATCGCTCATTGTATTTTTTTGACCGAGCGCTTTCATGGTAATAAATTGCGTATTGAAACGTTGCCATACGCCATCAGAAATCCATTGACGAACGCCAGACAAATCCTGTTTCATCCACGCATCCTGAATATTCATGAAAGCGGTATTTACCTTTCCATAAAATTCCGTTTCATTGAAAGAAGGATTTCGTTGTAAAAAATCAGGAGGAATGGAACTGGTTTGTTCCGCCATGCTATCAAATGAAGCGATCTTGTTTAAGCCGGAAAATGTTTTCACCTTTTTTCTTGTGAAATAATACAACGTAACGATTACTCCAATCGTAACGAAATTCCAGGGGAATGGAATCAGCAGGAAAATGTACCAAAGAATGGCCAAAAAGCCACCACCATCATGGCTACTCGATCCACCACCACCGCCGCCACCTGCACTTGCAAGGAGTTGAATTGTTACGACAATAAACAAAAGGGAAAAAATCCATTTTCTATTTTTTCCAAAAAAAACACTTAGCAATTGGGTTATGAAATTCATGGGAAAATTAGATTCGTTTGAATACCATTAAAACTAGGACATTTACTTGCAATATAAAGACAGAAATCTGAATTTTCAAGAAAACTGTTGAATAGGGCGTCTCATTTTGTGTTTTTTTAAAGTATCTCAGTCCGTGCCTCAGTAGATTGGAAAAATATCCGCAATCAAAACGGAGCCTATCAAACGTATGAGGGTTTTTTTGATGAATTTTGCCAATTCATTAACACCGAGCATATTTTCATCATTTTACAACATTGCTATTTTTACAAATAATGCAAATATCTTACATAGGTAAGTTACCGATTCTGTTTTTTTTATGAATCCTTCATTAGTCCGTAAATTGTATTTGATTTTGTTCTGATAGTTGACGCAAATTTTCCCTTTGTTCCAATAAGCTCCGATACTGATCTAATTTTGCATCTGCCAAAATATATTTCATGATTAATAATTTATTAAATATTGATATTTCACACTGGACATCGTTTCTTTTAGGGGCAATACCTGCACTTCTGAATATTTATATTCTTTTTTATGTGAGTATTAAATTTCAGAATAACAAAACATCGAAGGCTTTCATTCTTTTTGTATTGGCCCAGCTGGGTTGGCAAATGGCAGATATTTTAATACGGTCAAGTAGCTCCGCTGAAACAGCACTTTTTTGGAATAGCTTATTCTGCATCAGTTGGATATTTATTATGCCATTGGGAATACATTTTTGCTATTTCCTAGTTGGAAAGAAAAACATAGCAGAGTCTTTGATTTTTCAGGCAATAATTTATGCCCCAGCAATTTTACTTCTCCTTCTCAGCTTGATCGATGTCAATGATTATATATATGTTCATGACTCGTTTTGGGGATGGGCTTACGTACCTAACGGGACACCACTATTGCGCATTATGGAAAACTGGATTTCATTCCAGGGCTTATTCATGTTGTCTTTCCTAATTTATTATTGGAACAAACTCCCCAAAGGACATTCCTTGCGAAAGCAGGTGATGATCATTACAATAGGTCTATCAATTCCTGTACTAGTGGGAATTTCAACCGAAGTTGTTATTCCATATTTTTATCACTCAATTCAACTGCCTGTCGCTTCTACATTCATGATCACCATTTCAATTGCAATTCTTTTTGCCATGAAAAAGTACAAGTTGTTCAACATTTCAGAATCCTTAAAGACGAGAACAATTTTGAAGGCCATGACTGATATTCTCATTGTCCTAACTCCAAACAGAAAAATATTATTCGTCAATGATGAAGGACAAAAGGCACTTGGCATAGATAACCTTAACCTTGAACATATAAAAATAGATGACTTTCTATCAGGAGAAAATACAGACCCTGAAAAATTCATAGATGAACTTTATACCCCGATTCTTGAAGGTGAAAAAATCCGCAATTTTTCTGCACAACTCACACTTGAGTCTGGGAAAAAGATTCCTGTACTTATTTCAGCCACTGCCTATAAAGTTGGATTTATTGAAAAACAAGTGATGTTATTGATTCATGACATTTCAGAACTGGTTCAGACTCAACAACAGTTAGCTATACGTGCAGAAGAACTTAAATCAAAAAGTGAAGAACTCAATATGTTTTTCTACAGGACTACGCACGACTTCAAAGGACCTGTGTCATCCATATCTGCATTATCAAACATTGTAAAGGTAGAGTCCGATCCTAAATTGATTGAAGAGTGCCTAGACAAAATAGATGTTTGCGCAAAGCGATTAAACAGTATGATTCTTGACTTTGTGGAGGTCATGAACACCAAGGAAAAGAAGATGGAAATTTCACCAATTGATTTCCCTGAAATAACAAAAAACATTATTAAATCCATAGAGCATACAATAGATGCCGGCATCGTGGACTTCAAGGTTTCAATCCAGTCTGATATTCATTTTTACAGTGACCAAAAGTTTCTCGATTCGATTATCTATAATCTTGTTTCAAACGCTGTCAATTACAGGAAGCAAAATTCAGAAGAAAAATCATTTGTGTATTTACAGGTTTCCAGTTTTGAAAAAGGTGTTATGATAAAAGTGAACGATAATGGCATTGGTATTCAGAAAGAAATTCAGGAAAAGATTTTTTTTCAATTTTTCAGAGGATCAGCAAATACCAACGGAACAGGGCTTGGCTTATATATTCTCAAAAGTGCTGTCTCAAAATTGAATGGCAACATCGTAGTTGAAAGTGAATTCGACAAAGGTTCTACATTTATTATTACCCTACCAAATTTGGAAAACTCAATTGACAACTCTAAGCCATTACTTTCCTTATCCTAATTTGTGCAATAAAATATTGACACAAGAACAAATTACTTTCCTTGATTCTTTTTCTCTTGTTTTCTGAAATAGCGTTTCAGTAAAAAACTTCCTTTCAAAGCTTCCATATCCTCATCAAATTTTTGCGTACCCGATTTCAAATTCAAAATACTTTGATTGAGATTACCTACAAAAGTTGTGTCCATCATTAATGTTCCAACCGTGCCTTGACCACTTTTCACTTGTGTCGTCAAAGTACCAATATCGCCTGTCACAATTGCCATTTTATCACTTAGCAATTGAATAGAAACAACTGATTGTCTAATTTTCCCAGTCATTGCGGTATCTGTAATCAAAGCACCAATTGGACCTTTTCCGCTCTTAATATCCGCAGCGATGCCGCGAAGATCGCCCACAACAAGCGCAGAACGTTCACCAGTCATTCGAATACTCACAATAGCTTGACGCAAATTTTCAGCAACAATTGTGTCTGACAATAATCCCCAAAGCGAATTACTGTTATCAATCTTCATGGTTATTCTTTTCAGATTTTCAGTAATGATCTTGATATTATCATTGGTAAGTGCTAATGTGCGAATCATGTCATCCGTTTCAATTGGCTGAAGGGTTTTTATCAAATCACCATCATCAACAGCAGCAGATTGCCCTTTGACCATGCTGATATTTACCAATTTATTTCCCATCAATCCATCTGTTCCAATTGCGGCTTCAGAATTTTTTTTGATGAAAGGATGGTATTTCTCTTCGATAATCATGATGACAGTGATGGAAGAATCGTTCAGAATATTCACACTCTGAACTGTTCCCACATTTATTCCAGAAAAGCGAACATTATTTCCTGGCATCAATCCATTCACAGTATGGAAATTTCCAACAATTGAAAATGTATTGCTGAACAAATTCCGCTTGTTTCCTATCATGTATAGGGAGGCTATGAGGAATGCTGTTCCCGCAAGAACAAAAATCCCCAATCTGATATTTCTTGTCGTGTCTTTTTCCATGGCTCAGGTAAAAAACTGTTTAACTTTTGGGTCTTCTGAATTCGATAATTCGGAATACGTTCCACTGGTGTAACACATTCCATCAATTAATAAAACAATTCTATTTGCAACTATTTTCACACAATTTACATCATGTGAAATGATAACGGAGGAAGTGTTGTATTTTTTTTGAACCTCCACCATCAACTGGCTAATTTCTTTTCCAGTAACAGGATCAAGTCCTGTTGTAGGTTCATCGTAAAGAATGATTTCAGGCTTCAGAATTAAGGTTCTTGCTAATGCAATTCTTTTCCGCATACCTCCCGACAATTCCGAAGGCATCATATCAATGGTATGCGCAAGTCTCACAGCAGTCAATGCTTCCAGAACAAGTGCATTGACCTCTTCACGGTTTTTCTCTTTGCCATGGCGACGTAATGGAAATTCGAGATTTTCACGAACAGTCATGGAATCATACAGGGCATTACTTTGAAAAAGAAAACCAACTTTCACACGCATCAAATCCAATTCATCTCGATCGAAATTTGAAATGTCATCGTTCAACACCTTAATTGTACCAGCATCTGTTTTAAGTAAACCGATAATGCATTTAATTAATACCGATTTTCCTGATCCTGATTTCCCCAACACAACAACGTTTTCTCCTCGATGCAAATCCATTGAAAATTTCTTCAACACATTATTCTTGCCAAAGGATTTATCAATATTCCTGACTTCGATAACCACCTCTTGCGTTATCTCATACACTTTTTCATTTTCAGATTTGAGTACAGTTTCCATCAGTTTAAATTAAGAACATCCGTTATTTGTACTGCTACTAAATCAAGAATAAAAACCATCAGAGATGCAATTACAACGGCCGAATTGGCCGAGCGTCCAACACCTTCTGTTCCACCCATTGTGAAATACCCCTTATAACAACCCACTATTCCAATTGCAAATCCAAAGAAAAATGTTTTGACAACTGCTGGAATCAGATCACTGTAATGAATAACATCCCATACTTGCGACCAGAATAATTGCCAGGTAATCACACCACGTATGTTTGCTCCGAGATAAGATCCATAAAGTGAAACCGCATCGGCAAGAATGGCAAGAATGGGGATCATCAAGGTTGTTGCAAATACACGAGTAACGACTAGATATTTATACGGATTTGTACCTGAAACTTCCATCGCATCAATTTGTTCAGTCACACGCATGGATCCTAATTCCGCTCCAATTCCTGAACCGATTTTTCCAGCGCAAATCAATGCTGTTATTACTGGAGCAATTTCGCGTATCAATGAAACCGAAACCATTTTTGGAAGCCAAGCCTCGGCACCGAATTCAACCAATGTGGGACGTGACTGGATGGTAATAACCAAACCCATGATAAATGCTGTTATCGCAACAAGTCCGAGTGATTTGTAACCGATAAAAAAACATTGTCGGAACCATTCACGTATTTCAAAACGCGGACGGAAACCATCCACAAAAAACCTCCCTGTAAAACGGGAAATATCTGCAGTTTCGTTTAGAAAACTTTTCCACTGAGGGGTGGCCATATTTTAGAAATAATTTGAGCTCGAAAACTGATATACTATACAATTACAAAGATGGCGTGCTTTTTATCAGGAGGAAACGATTATTTACTTAAATCATAGTGACATTGGTCATTACAAAACTAAAAGGACTTCATAATTGCCTATTTTCTCCTGCCTCTCTAAGTATTCCCAAAAAAACAATCTTTTCACATACATTTCAATACTAATTTCAATTTTTTCAAAAATAATTTAATGGGAAAGGCAAGATCAATATTGTAATCGAAACCTTGGAAGGATGATGCACGATTTATTCCAAGACAAGTTATTCAAAAAAAAATCCACGAACACGAAATTCATTTTTGAACATTCGCATTCGTAGATTCAGAATCATTCTCAGTTCGCACGTTCCTACTCCACCATCAATCGTTTCGTCAATGAACCATGATGAGATGAAACAACATTCACCAAATAAATCCCAGGCGACATTCCTTCCCGATCAACTTTTATTTGCGTCTCATTTTTCATTTCAAATTTTTGTATTTCTTTTCCTTGCATATCGAAAATTGAAATTGTGATTTTTTCATTCGCATTTACCAAAGCAGCATCGAAATTTATTGTTGTGGATTCCACCATTGGATTCGGAAAAATAGCCACTTGGTTATCGCCCAAGTGATTTTCATTTATTCCATTCGACAAAGGATCGAATTCCCACCAATCATTCCGATACAAACTATCATAACCAATTCCCATATACGCTTTGTTATTCGGACAAGAAATTGCAACCGCATTTGAGCGCGCACTTCCAGGGAAATTCGCCATTGGCAACCAACTATCACCTGTTGGATCGTATTCCCAGAAATCTTTCTTGTTGGAAAGTGTATTGTCATAACCAAACCCCACATAACCTTTTCCGTTCAATGTAAATCCTACAGCACCATAACGCGGAGTTCCTGCAAGTGTAGCTTTTGGCAACCAAGCATTTGTTGATTGATCGTAGGAAAAGAAATCTCCTTTACAAATTCCATCATCACCCGTTCCAATATAAGCGATACTATTGATTACAAAACAAACTGCGAGGCGACGCGCTGTACCAGGGAAATTTGCTTTCTGAATCCAAGTATTTGCTACCGTATTATATTCCCACAAATCATTTTGCAATCCAGTTGCTGTTTGTCCTAATGCAACATATCCTTTCGAATTAATTGCAAATCCAACACCTGATCTGCGACCGCCTGCTGGAAATGTTTGCACTTGTGTCCACACATCATTAAACGCATCGTATTTCCAGGTATCGCTGAAATAGGCAATGCTGCCTTGTCCACCGACGAGGTATGCATAATTACCAACTGTGAATGACATGGTCACATCTCTTCCCAAACCACTTCCGGGAACACCACCAACACTTTGCATTTGCGTCCAGGAATTTGATGCAGGATTGAAAAGATACGTGCTGCGTTTGTATCCTGCAGAATCAATTCCACAGGAAACATAGGCCGCGGATCCAATACAAAAACCAGTTGCCGCCGATCTTCCGTTGGTAGGAAATGCTGTGCGTAAAGTCCAGAATCCCATTTGGGCGTTTAACTGAAATGTAAAGGCAATGAGCAGGGAAAAAATAATTTTCTTTTTCATAAAATCAGGATTATAAGTTAGCGAACGACAATGCGTCCTCCAGCGTAAATTTTAGTTCCGTTAGTGAGTGAATACAAATAAATTCCAGGCGCCCAGTTTTGATTGTGCATCTCAATATGGGAATTGCCATTCAGTTTTTGTTGTTCAATAATTTTTCCTTCAACATCGATCAACTGAATTGAAAGACTATTTGTTGTCGCAACAAAATTTTCATCCAGATAAAAATTTATAATTTCAGTAGCAGGATTTGGATAAACATTTATCGACATGGAATTAAATTCTTCCATTCCTGTAACGTAAGGTTTGTATTCCCAAAGATCACGATGTTTTCCTGTTGCACCTTTTCCTGTCATCACATAACCTGCACCGGAAATTACAAATGAAGGAGCAGATCGTCTTCCCGCTCCACCAAATTGTGCGGCAGGCATCCAACTGTCACTAATTGCATCGTATTCAAACCAATCATCGCGAAAACCTCCATCGGTTCCCATTCCCATATAACCTTTTGTACCAAGCGCAAATGCAGAACCAAATGACCGAGCACTTCCTGGGAAAGTAGACTTCTGCGTCCACACATTATTTCCAGGATTGTATTCCCAAAAATCACTTGTGAACCAATTTTCATCTGTACCACAACCAACATAAACTTTGTTGTTCAAAACAAAACTCATTTGTCCATATCGAACACCACCTGGAAAAGTGGCGCGTGAAAGCCAAGTATTCGTAGAGGGATTAAATTCCCAAAGTTCTTGGCTGTAATAAGAAGCTCCCAACTTTCCGCAACACACATAACCTTTTCCACTCACAGCAAATCCTGTTGCAAAATAAACTCCAGTTCCAAATCCTCCCGGAAAGGAAGATTTTTGTATCCACGTATTTGTCACAGGAGAATATTCCCAGAAATCACTCAAGATATTTCCTATGAATGCATCTGGTGCATCAATTCCAGTTCCAACATAACCTTTTTGTCCAATAGAAAATCCAACTGCATCACGACGGCCAGCTCCTGGAAGATTTGCCTTTTGTGTCCACGAATCACTTCCTGGATCATATTCCCAACAATCATTTTTTTCGATGTCGAGTGTATCTTCTCCTGCTACCAAATAGCCGCGGCTAGCAATGGAAAAAGTAGCGGAACGCCCTCGCTTACTGCCCGGAAAACTTGTTTTTTTCTCCCATGTATTCTGCGCAAAAAGCAGAAGCGGAAAAAATCCCATTAGGGAAATTGTAATTATTTTTTTCATTGCAAAATGAGTTTTCCGTTAGCTATAATTTTAGATGATGAGGTGATAGAATAAACATAAGTACCAGCAGCAAGATCTTTGCGATCAAAAATCCAGAAATTATTTTGGGCGATGGTTTCTTCCCTAACTTTTTTTCCTTCGATATCTGTCAAAATAAAAGTTCCTTTTTCTGTCAATTCATTTTTAAAATCAAATTCGGCTTTATCCAGAACAGGATTCGGAAAAACAGTAACATCATTTTTCTCCATTTGATTTTCCATTCCTGAAAGAATTCCATATTCCCAGAAATCATTGAAATTTGTTCCGCTCGTTCCTGTTCCGCCATAAGCCTTTGAACCAATGGTAAAACAAGTGAAATAATGTCGGCCTTGACCTGGAAAATCCGAAATCTGAACCCATTGATCGGTATTGGGATTGTAGGCATATGAATCTGAAAATTCCGTCACCCAATCACTTCCTGAAATAACATAAATCCATCCGTTGTAAGCAAAACATCCCGATCCAAAACGATAAGCTCCAGGAAAAGTTGCCTTCATAGTCCAGGCATTTGCAAATGGATCAAATTCTTGCCATGCTGTTCCTTGCCCAATTCCGATGTATGCTTTTCCATTTTGCACAGCAACAACAGAAGAATAACCTGCTACAAGTCCTGAGGCTTTTCCTATCCAAGAATTATTTGCTGGTTTATATTCCCAACAATCACTTTGATAATCTCCAAGCGCAACATATCCTTTACTACCAATTGTAAAGGCAACTGCTCCAGAACGCGGCCCACCCGGACAAGGCGCAATTGCCGTCCAAGAATTTGTTGCAGGACTGTATTGCCACATATCATCGTGATCTCCTCCCCAATCGCTTCCTGTTCCTACATATGCAAAATTACCAATGGAAAATGCGATGGCATGATAACGACCCCCAGGAGGAAAATCAGCTTTCTGCATCCATGAATCGGTGCCTGGATCGTATTCCCACCAATCAGGATAATTGATGGAAGCATTGGTATTGTTGATGTGTCCAAGCCCAATATAACCGCGATCACCTATGGGACATCCACAAGCACGATGACGTCCCACAGCAGGAATGGAAGTGCGCTGCGACCAAACATATTGATCCTGCGCATGCATGTTGCTCATACAAAATGCAAGTATGATTACAATAAAAAAATTCCTTGTGGCGGTCATGGATTTTTTATTCTAAAATAATTTTTGAAGTTGATTTAATTTTATTCTTTTCTATCAAAGCAACAAGATAAATTCCTGCAGCAAGATTATTTCTTTGGAAGGAATAACTGTTTCCATTGACATTTGAAATAATCCGAATTACTTTTCCGTTCAAATCTGTTATTGTCAATTCCGCATTATTCACTTCAACTGAAAAATTTATTGTCGCACTTTCAGAAATTGGATTTGGAAATATTTCCATTGAAGAATTTGCAAAACCATTTTCCTCAACACCAGAAATTGAACCAAATTCCCAAAGATCAGCGTAATTGATGCCACTTGTTCCTAGTCCTGTAAACGCACGATTACCAATGACAAATGTTGACATGTAACGTCTAGCTGCTCCAACAAAATCATTCAATTGTATCCATGAATTGGCTATCGGATCAAAGCACCAGAAGTCCTGATAATTTGTGCCGCTGGAAAAATCATCTCCAGTTCCAACATATCCTTTTCCATTCAAAGCAAAACCACATGCTTCCATTCGTGGCAATCCAGGAAGGTTTGATTTTTGCGTCCAAGTATCAAGTGTTGGATCATATTCCCACATATCATTTGTTGGTCCACCAACATCACCTGTTGTCAAATATCCTTTTCCATTTATTGCAAATGCTACAGAGGAAATTCTTCCTGTACCCGGAAGTGATGTTACTGGAAGCCACGTATCAATAGAAGGATCATATTTATAAAAATTCGAGTGATAAGATCCTGTTCCTACATAACCATAACCATTTAATGTAAATGCAACAGCACCTCGTCTTGCAGCACCGGGAAATGGTGCAATGGAAGCCCATGTATTAGTGATTGGATCGAAACACCAAAAATCCTGGTGTAGCGTGGTGGAAATATCACGACCTGTTCCAACGTAAATTTTATTATTCAATACAAATGTTGCTGGATGCATTCTTGGACCACCGGGATAATTTGCTTTCTGTGTCCATGAATCAGAACCTGGATCATATTCAAACCAATCATCGTACAATACATCCACAATGGAATTGATATGCCCCATTCCCATGTAACCCCGACTTCCAACTGATGCAGCTGCAGCACGATGGCGCGCTGGTCCTGGAAAACCTGACTTTTGAACCCAAGCGAACTGAGATTGTGCTAAAACACAACACGAAAAAAACATCACACAAATAATGGTGAATATTGTTCTTGAAGCTTTTGTTGTGTACTGTTTTTTCATGCAATGCTATTGATGTTTTATTCCTAGGCTATCGAGATCATGCACCAGAACTGTTGGCAATGATCCTGTGATTTTCATTTTATCGGCAGCAAGTTGTCCTGTTTTGCGCGCATCTTCTTCCGTTGCGAATGCACTATTACCAGGAACAGCAGGAATAATGGGTTGATGAATGGTACGCTTTCCATCGACAAACAAATCATATCCCCAACCCGTGGATTTACCCTTTTCATCTTTTGCTTCAAAGGTTTTCACTTCCACATTTTGTGAAGGAGGAGCAATTTGGCCTGAATCTGGCTTCAGAATTTGCAATCCTTGCGTATGTGCCGAATCCACTTTCACAAGTGAATCATTTGCGATTGGTACTGCATTTCCTCCACAGGAAACTATAAACGAAACCAAGAATGCAAAGGCTATAAATGATCTAAAAATGCTCATAAGGTGTAAACGTGTAATGCCTAATACAACTTTACGCAAAATTAAGGTGAAATGAAAGAAAAATTAACCTTCAAATGCCAATTGCATGTCCAGAATTTGGTAGAAAAGAAAGACTGGATTTGCATCTGAGTTTGCAGAAATGCAAAAGTCTTGTTTTTTTTCAAAAATCCGACCGAATTGTGGTAACCAATTGGCAATTCATCCGTCTATAGGTGAAAACAACATTATTACTTCCCAATTTTCATTAAAACAACACTAATTGCGGTGCAATTCATCACAGGAAACATTTTGCTCTGTCAAAGTTCCCTAGTTTTGTGCCGCTAAATAAAAAGGCAATATTTCTATGAAATTTAAAGCAATCATCCGCATTTGTTTGCTCCTCATTTTCATTTCAGGAATCCCAATTCACGCGCAAGCACAAGCGGGGAAAAGATTCACTATTTCCGGTTATGTCAAGGAATCTTCAAATGGCGAAGCCATCATCGGTGCAGCTGTTACCATTCGGGAACCATTGAAAGGAACAGTGACAAATAATTATGGATTCTTTTCCATTACTGCCGACAGCGGTCAATATGAAATGATGGTTTCATTTACAGGACTTCAGAAATACAAACAACATATTAGTTTAACACATGACATTTTTATTGACATAAAAATGTTGCCGATTGAAAATGATGTGGTGGTCATCACTGATCATAAAGCGGATGAAAATGTGAGTGATGGGCAAATGAGTGTGAATCGACTCGAGATGAAACAAGTCACAAAAATTCCATCTTTCATGGGAGAAGTTGATGTATTGAAAACCATTCAACTATTACCCGGAGTGAAAGGAGGTGCTGAAGGTAATTCTGGATTTTACGTGCGTGGTGGTGGTCCCGACCAGAATCTTGTGTTGTTGGATGAGGCCACTGTATACAATGCAGGTCATCTCTTTGGATTTTTTTCCGTTTTTAATGGTGATGCAATCAAAGACATCAATCTCATCAAAGGTGGAATGCCTGCGCAACATGGCGGTCGACTTTCATCCGTGCTTGACATTTCCATGAAGGAAGGAAACAATCAGAAATTGCAAGTGCAAGGTGGAATCGGTGTTATTGCTTCACGATTGACTGTGCAAGGGCCCATTAAAAAAGACACGGCTTCGTTTATCGTTTCCGCAAGGAGAACATACATCGATGTGTTGATGCAACCCTTTATCAAACCAAGTTCTCCTTTCAAAGGTTCGGGTTATTATTTCTACGACTTGAACACAAAACTGAATTGGCGAATCAACGACAAGAACAGAATTTTCCTCAGCGGATATTATGGTCGGGATGTCTTTTCATATGTTGACAACCAATCCGATTTCAAAGTTTCCATTCCATGGGGAAATGCCACAACTTCCCTTAGATGGAATCACCTGATGGGACCAAGGTTGTTTGTTAATACAACTTCCGTTTTCACCGACTACAAATTTTCATTTGGCGCGGCGCAAGATGGATTTGAATTCAAACTTTTTTCTGGCATAAGAGATTGGAATGAAAAAGTGGATTTTAGTTTTTTGCCAAACAACAAACATTATATACGCTTCGGAGCAAATTATATCTGGCACACTTTCACTCCCAACAATGTTTCGGCCAAACAGGGTGAAACAACTTTCGATTTGGGCGGACTTAAAAAAGAATATGGTCATGAAGTAGCTGCTTATATCAATGACGATTGGGATATTACAAATCGTTGGAAAATAAATGCAGGATTACGTTATTCTTATTTCATGCAAGTGGGTCCGTTCGACCGATACATTCAGGATGTGACAGGAAGAACAATTGGAATTACGCATTATGGCAAATTCAAAAAAGTTGCGGATTATGGTGGACTCGAACCACGTTTGTCGCTTCGTTTTATTATAGATGAAAAATCTTCCATCAAAGCTTCGTTCACACACAACCTACAATACGTTCATCTTGCATCCATTTCTCCAATTTCACTTCCTACAGACATTTGGGTTCCTTGTTCTGATAAAGTGAAACCACAAATTGGCGAACAATATGCTGCAGGATATTTCCGAAATTTTCACAATAACATGTTTGAGTCTTCCGTTGAGGTTTATTATAAAAACATGCGCAACCAAGTGGAATTTGCTCCAAGTTCATTGCCATCTGACAACGTAAACAACAACACCGACAATAATTTCATTTTCGGAAAAGGTCAATCTTACGGAGCAGAATTCTTTTTCAAAAAAGCAATCGGCAAATTAAATGGTTGGGTGGGTTATACACTTTCTTGGACAACAAGAACATTTCCAGATATTGACAACGGCCATTTCTTTTATGCACGATACGATCGTCGACACGACATTTCTGTTGTTGCAGTTTATGACTTGAACGAACGATGGTCATTCGGTTCCATTTTTGTTTATGGTACTGGTAATGCTATTTCCCTTCCTGAATCTCGATACATTGTTGAAGGAATCATTGTTTCCGATTATGGCAGAAGAAATAGTTTCAGAATGCCTGCTTACCACCGTCTTGATGTTTCTGTTACTTACAATTGTAAATCAAAAAAATTATTCAATCGATTGCCCTATCAGAATTCTTGGAATTTATCAGTATACAATGCTTACAATCGGCATAACCCATATTTCATTTTCTTCGATTCACAAGGAAGTGTTCAGGAAGGAAATCTGAAAGTCACAGCAAAACAGGTTTCTCTTTTCCCAATTCTTCCTTCGATCACTTGGAATTTTAATTTTTAAGACCATGAGAAAATATTTGATTTTTCCTTTGACAATGCTGCTGTTTTTTTCGTGTTCAAAAACCATCACCATTGATTTGCCTGCACCGGAAAAGAAAATAGTTGTGGATGGAGGAATTTTTACCGGAAAATATGCAGAAATAAATTTGACATGGAGCACGGGATATTTTGATCCTGTTGATTCAGCCGCATTGGCAAGTGTGCTCATCACAAATGCAACAGCAATTATTACTGACGGCACACTCATTGATACGCTTCATCTCGCCTATGATGCGAACAGACCTATTCCAATCGTTTGGATGGGATCTGTTATTCTTGGACAAGTTGGTCATACTTACAACTTATCCGTTGTGGCGAATGGAAAAACAGCAACAGCAACTTCAACCATTCGTAATCCTGTTCAACTTGATAGCACTTGGTTTAAAGTTGAACCTCCAAGCGATAGTCTTGGATTTGCGTGGGCGCGCTTATCCGATCCTGTTGGACCTGAGAATGGTTACCGTTGGTTTTCAAAACGAATTACAAAAGATGCTGCATTCATGGCGCCATTCGGTTCTGCTTTCGATGACAAATTTATTGAAGGAACAACTTTTGATTTTGGATACACACGCCCAAGCATTCCTGGCTCCACCGCTCCTGAGGATACAGGTCCGCAAGCAGGCTATTATATCAGAGGCGATACAATCATTGTTCAATTCTGCAGCATCGGCCAAGCTGAAGTGAATTTCTTTCGCACCTTCGAAAATGCGGTCATGTCAAATGGAAATCCTTTTGCAGCGCCAAGCGTAATCAAAACAAATGTGACAGGAGGATTAGGAATTTTTTGTGGATACAGTCCCGTGTATGACACAATAATTTGTCATTAGCTCAAGGACCAAATTGTAATTTGCCAATTTCAAATGTCGAATTCCGAACTACCTCTTTTCTAACAAAACCACATTTTCTACATGGTGCGTTTGAGGAAACATATCGACAGGTTGTACTTTAACAATACGATACATTTCATCGAGAATTGCCAAATCGCGTGCTTGAGATGCGGGATTGCAACTGACGTAAACAATTTTTTTGGCACCTGATCTCGCAATGCATCGCACCACATCCTCATGCATCCCTGCACGTGGCGGATCGGTAATGATCACATCCGGTTTTCCATGTTGCGCAATGAAAGCATCGTTGAACATATCCTTCATATCGGCAGCGAAAAACTCCGTGTTGCTGATGTTATTCAATTTTGCATTTTGTTTTGCGTCCTCAATTGCAGCGGCAATCATTTCAATTCCAATCACCTTCTTCGCAAGCTTTGCAACGAACAATGCAATCGTCCCAGTTCCTGTGTAGAGATCGTAAACATTTTCTGTTCCTGTTAATCCTGCAAAATCCCTTGTGATTTTATACAACTCATAAGCTTGTGCAGAATTTGTTTGGTAAAAAGATTTTGGTCCGATCTTGAATTGCAAGTCTTCCATCGCTTCAAAAATATGATCGCGGCCCGCATGAAGATGCACTTCTAAATCATGAAATGTATCGTTGCCTTTTGGGTTGATGAAATAAATCAGAGATGTGATTTCAGGGAATTTTTTCGCAAGTGCATTCAGCAATTCCTCACGCGCATCAGGTTGGTCTTTGTAAAATTGAAAAATGACCATTGTTTCTCCAGTGGAAGAAGTTCGAATGGTTAATATTCGAAGAAATCCTGCTTGAACTTTTATATCGAAAAAAATATAATTATTAGCTCTTGCAAACTCTCTAACAAATTTGCGGATGTCTTCAGAAAGTTTTCCTTGCAAATGACATTCAGAAATATCCAATACTTTGTCAAATGTTCCGGGAATATGAAATCCCAATGCATTACGATCGGCAAATTCTACTCCACCTTCAATTTCTTCATTCGTCAGCCACTTCTTATTCGAGAAACTGAAGTCAAGTCGATTTCTATAATTGAATGTTTCTTTTGAGCCAAGAATGGGAATTAATTCAGGAATTTCAACTTTGCCGATACGTGTCAAGGCATCAAAAACCTGTTGTTGTTTGTAATGCAATTGCCAATGATAATCCATGTGTTGCCATTTGCAACCGCCACACACTCCAAAGTGAATACACGTTGGCTCAACACGTTTATCGGAATATTTGTGAAAATTAATTGCCTTGCCTTCAAAAAACTTTCGCTCTTTTCTTGTAATCTGAATATCCGCCACATCACCAGGAACAGCATTGGCAATAAAGATGACGCGTGAATCAACACGTGCAACAGATTTTCCTTCAGCAGCCGCAGCGAGAATTTCGACATTTTCAAAAACGGGATGATTTTTCTTTTTCATTTCGGTGCGAAGGTAGGTATTGAAAATTTGAAAATTCGATGATTCGAAAAATTGCAAAGTTTTGTGGAATTGAAATATTCGAATCTCAAATAGTCAAATCTCAGGATTGACAAGCATTTCGTACCTTCGCGGAATATTCTTGAATCAAATAAATACCTTAAATTTCATGTCAACTGTGGCCGAAAAATTAACACGTTCCGAAGCATTAATTTCGATGGAAGCTCGCTATGGCGCGCACAATTACCATCCACTACCGGTTGTGCTCGCACGTGGTGAAGGCGTTTTTGTTTGGGATGTTGAAGGAAAAAAATATTACGACTTCCTTGCCGCTTATTCTGCCGTAAATCAAGGTCATTGTCATCCGAAAATCATCGGAGCTTTAATAGAGCAATCAACAAAACTCACTTTAACATCACGCGCTTTTTATAACGATTCACTTGGTGAATACGAAAAATTCATAACCAAGTATTTTGGTTACGACAAGGTTTTACCAATGAATACTGGTGTTGAAGCGGTGGAAACTGCGGTAAAACTTGCCCGTCGTTGGGGATATAAAATGAAAGGAATTCCTGACAATCAAGCGAAAATTGTTTGGGTGGAACATAATTTTCACGGCAGAACAATTTCTTCGATTTCCGCTTCTACAGATCCTTCCAGTTATGGCGGATTTGGTCCGCTTGTTCCTGGTTACGTAATAATTCCTTACAACGATTTGAAGTCATTGGCAAATGCATTGCTTGATCCAAATGTTTGTGCATTTATTTTTGAGCCAGTTCAGGGTGAAGCAGGAGTTGTTGTTCCCGATGAAGGTTACCTGCAAGGCGTACGTGACTTGTGCACAAAAAACAATGTATTGATGGTGGCCGATGAAGTACAAAGTGGATTGGGCCGCACAGGAAAAATGTTGGCATGTGATCATGAGAATGTTCGTCCTGATGTTTTGATTCTTGGAAAAGCATTGTCGGGTGGAGTACTTCCTGTGTCGGCTGTTTTAGCTGACGATGAAATTATGCTGACAATAAATCCAGGGGAACATGGTTCAACGTATGGAGGAAATCCACTTGCCAATCAAGTTGCGATTGCTGCCCTGACTGTTTTGAAAGAAGAAAAGTTATCGGAGAATTCCGAAAGGTTAGGAAAAATTCTTCGAGATGAGTTGCAAAAAATTGAATCCAGTAGAATTGCACTCGTTCGTGGAAAAGGCTTGTTCAACGCTGTAGTGATAAAACCTGAAAATGGAATCACAGCTTGGGATGTTTGTTTGAAAATGATGGGAAATGGATTGTTGGCCAAACCCACTCATGATGATATTATTCGTTTTGCGCCACCCTTAAATATTACAGAAGCTCAAATTATGGATTGCGCAAGAATCATTCGTGAATCTATTCTATCTTTCGAAAAATAAAACGCTAATCGATATTTTTCCGTGAAAATACTTTTTAAGAATCAAGGCCGCATTTTGGTTATTGCCGCCATCATCAATTTAATGTTCGCATTGGCTGCGCTTATTTCACCCGCATTTTTCTTTTCTCAATTCTTCAAATATGCGCCAGATCCAAGGTCAACATTTCCATATGTGGCGATGTACCATTATCTTTTCTGGGCTGTTGTATTGGTAATGGGAATTGCATTTTTGATGGCCGCAGCAGACTCTATAAAAAATAAAATTGTTTTTTTTATTGGCGCTATGAGCAAATTGGTTGTGGCTGCTTTCTGTGTGATGTTGTTTGTTCAAGGACACGGAAAATGGCTAATGCTTGCAACAGCAATTACCGAAGGGCTTCTCGGATTGCTTATGTTGTATTTGTATTTCGGAAGTCATTCTTCAACAAAAGATAATCCTGCAAACTAAAATAGTTCCATGGCAGATTCCAATTTGAAACCAAAAAAAATAGGATACCAATACGGATTGGTGTTTTTGGTTTTTGGTTTAGCAATGATTGGTGTAAATGCAATCATGCTTTATCTAGGCAACAACTATTTCCCTAAGCTTTTGGCAATAGGAATTGCATTGTCGATTTTGTCTTTGGTGTTTTTTATTTTCCCTGGTGGTGTTTCATCAAACAAGATGGTTGGAAAGGACATTAACAAGGAGTTATGGAATAATGCACCCAGATTACACAAAATAATGTGGATTATTTGGGCAATCGTTTCAGTGATATGCGCAGTGTTTGCGCTGATCAGTTTCGATCCTGAATTCTATAAATAGAAAATTAATATTTGCCCACTTGAATGTTTAGGGCTCAACTCAGCGCCCATTCTACTGAAATTTTATTACCTTTTAAGGTATAATTTTCATTCCGTCAAAGCCCTTATTAAAATTTGTTCAAAATCGCTATTAGCTCTCAATCCCTTTAATTTCAAGGCCTCCAATATTGCGAATTGGCAATATTCCCGCTTGGCACAAAAAATGCTTATCTTTTGATATACGAATGACTTTAATAATAGTGTAGAATGGGATTTTTCAACGATATTTACCCGTCTAAAAAGCACCTTTTTTTCTTTATGTTGGGAAGCGCCCTTTCGAACGCCTCGAAACACCTTATTCTTTTGCTATTGCTGGTCGTTGTGCCGGCCATTTCTGCTTTTGCCCAAAGTCCTCCTTCAAAAAGAGTTGAATTTGAATTGGTTTTTGTTGGACACATAACTGAATTTGACGATAAAAAACAAAAAGATGTTCCTCTCGCAGATTGTTCTGTAAATCTTTATAAAGGCTCGACATTAGTTTCTACTTCTTCAACAGGTAGTAATGGAAAATTCAAATTGAGCGTTCCACATGACGGTGACTTCGTTGTTCAAATTACAAAGCCGGGATATATTACAAAGAGAATTGCGATTAATACATTCAACGTTCCGGATGAACGAACCAATTCAGGTTTCGCGGATTATGATGTGGATGTGGATCTTTTCAAATTATTCCCTGGATTAGATTATTCAGTATTGAATAATCCAATTGCAAGAATTATTTACAATCCACTTCCTGCTGTTGATGATTTTGATTATGACAAGGTGTATACCTCTCAGATTCAGGCGCAGTTGGACAAACTGAAAGAACTTGCTCGTCTTGCCAGAGAAAAACTGAGAATGTATCAAGCTGCAATTGATGCCGCGGATAAACTTTTTAATGCTTCGGATTGGACGAATGCAAAAGCGAAATATCAAGAGGCATTGGGAATTCTTCCGAATGAACAATATCCAAAAGACCAAATTGCAAAGTGTGATGCAAAACTTGGAGCCAACGCTGCAGATAAAAAGAAATATGATGATGCAATGGCTGCAGGGGAAGCCATGTTCACAGCAAAAAATTATGCAGGAGCAAAAACAAATTTTCAAACTGCTCAAAGTTTACGTCCAAGTGAACCAATGCCTCCACAGCGAATCAAAGCTTGTGATGATGCGTTAGCAGGTGCTGCAAAAGAAAAACAATACGCTGATGCAATTGCCGATGCTGATGCAAAATTCACTGCCAAAGATTTTGTTGGAGCAAAAGCGAAATATCAGGAAGCTGGATTATTAAGACCTACGGAAGCTTATCCGCCTATTAGAATTAAGGCATGCGATGATGCGTTGGCAGGTGCCGCAAAAGACAAACAATACAATGATGCTATTGCAGATGCAGACGCAAAATTTGCCGCAAAAGACTTCACAGGTGCGAGAGCTAAATATGTTATTGCAGGTACCATTAAACCGAATGAGGCTTATCCACCAATCAGAATTAAAGCTTGCGATGATGCGATGGGCGCGGCTGCAAAAGACAAACAATATAATGATGCAATTGCCGATGCAGACAAGAAGTTCGACGCAAAAGATTTTACTGGCGCAAAAGCAAAGTATACAGAAGCTGCAGGAATTAAACCAATAGAAACTTATCCGCCAATTAGAATTAAAGCCTGTGATGATGCAATGGCTGGCGCTGCAAAAGACAAACAATATAACGATGCAATAGCTGCTGCAGATGCAAAATTTACAGCAAATGATTTTGTCGGTGCACGAGCTAAATATGCTGAAGCTTCAGGAATAAAATCGGCTGAACAATATCCGAAAGATCGAATCAAAGCTTGTGATGACGCCATGGCAGGTGCTGCAAAAGACAAAGCTTATGCTGATGCCCTTAAACTTGCAGATGCAAAATTCACAACTAAAGATTTCACAGGCGCTCGTGCAAAATATGTTGAAGCTTCAGGAATAAAACCTGCAGAGCAATATCCTAAAGACAGAATTAAAGCTTGTGATGATGGAATGGGAGCCGCCGCTAAAGACAAAGCCTATGCAGATGCAATTGCCGCAGCCGATGTGAAATTTGCGGCAAAAGATTTTGCAGGAGCTAAATCAAAATATCAAGAAGCTTCAGGAATAAAATCAGCAGAACAATATCCAAAAGATCAAATTGTAAAATGTGATGCTGCGATTGCCGCTGCAGGATTGGATAAGCAATACGCTGACTTGATAAAATCTGCCGACACAAAATTCACATCGAAAGATTTTACAGGCGCAAAAACAATTTATCAGCAGGCTTCTGCATTAAAATCAGCAGAGCAATATCCGAAAGATCAGATTGTAAAATGTGATGCAGGAATTTCTGCAGCGGGATTGGAAAAACAATATGCTGATTTGATAAAAGCTGCGGATGCAAAATTCACATCGAAAGATTTTGCCGGCGCAAAAACAATT
>CAIQQJ010000168.1 GCA_903873905.1 uncultured Flavobacteriales bacterium | reverse complement strand
GTATTTGTACAGCATTGCGTTCTTCCTTTATAAATGCAAGTGCTGGTGTAATTTCCAATACTAAATAGGGCAACAATTTAACCTTGATATTAAATGCAAATGACGGCATCTTTATGTTGCAATTAAACACAACTGATGTTGCAGACGTGAAATTTTATGATGTGTAGCGACAATTGGTGGACATATAGAAAGAGCAGCAACCTCTTCAGGGGAAAGCGAATGTTACGAGAGCAGATGTTTGATTGGATGCAATAATCTTAATGATTGTAAGCTTAAAACACAGCGAGGATTTGTAAATACATAATCAATTTCATAAAAATTGAAAAGAGGCTGTCATATTTCGAAAGCCTCTTTTCTTGCGTTCAATCAAAATGAAAAATCTATCTTTTTAATTAATAACTGCTTTCTTTTGATAAACAGATTTTGATGAACTGCTGCGAATGAAATAAAGACCTTTATTCAAATTGTCGTTTAATTGCAGGGTGCAAGTAAATCCACCTTGGCCATTTCTTTCTGGAATTGCTGTCATTATTATCCTTCCCTGCGCATCAAAAACCTGAATATAAATTGTTCCATTATTATCTTCCGGACAATCTGAAAACGTGATAGTGAGATTAGATTCTGTCGAGTTTGGATAAACATTCAATACGCAGCCAGATGGAGAGTTATTGAATTCAATTGAGATTAAGTGAAATGTCTCAGATTGTCCATTAAAATCTGTTTGTTTCAATCTATAATAATTTGTCCCTCTACTAGGATTCAAATCCGTGAAGGAATAATCGTGATGTTCTATGGTGCTTCCATTTCCATCTACTCTTGCAATTTCCTCAAAAGAGGCTCCATTTGTACTTCTCTCCAATGTGAAAAAATCATTATTCATTTCAGTTTGGGTTGTCCATGAAATTGAAATTGAATTATCATTTGACTTTCCTTCAAAGGAAGTTAACTCGATTGGTAAGGGCCAACTGCTCCAAGATAAGGGTCCATACCCTGGTCCAGGACCATTCCAAACTGTTGTTCCGCAAATATTAATTTTTGAGCCGGGATTCCCTCCATCTAATATGCCTGTTGCTGATATCATAAATGCTCCAGGACAAATATTTATTTTTTGTCCAACATCAAAAATCAATATTCCATTTATGATGACAACCATGCCAGAATAGACGGGAGAATTAATATTAACTGTTACACTGCGACCGAATGGCACCACCATGCTATCGCCATCCGAAGGCGCATGACCACATGACCATGTTGAAGGCGCATTCCAATTTCCATTCGCTATAGCTGTGCAAAGCGAGGCATTTGCAAATAAGCTCACCAAATTAAAAATGAGCAAGAGTGTCATCGTTTTTTTAAAGAATGAAGAAAAAAAGGATGCTTTGCAACCTGACGCCTTCTTGTTTTTATTCATACACCTGATGGTGCATTTAGCAACTGGGTTTTCGAGTCCTTGCGTTTTCATGATTGAAATATTTTTTATTCAAATAATATTCACTTGAAAACCTGAGGTTTTTAATAATTTATTTTACAACGAACCAACAGATTTCAATTGTAAAAATAGATCCGCAGTGAGCAGAATGAAATTGAAATTGATATCAAAAACTGTGATTATTTACAACAAAAAATTGGCATGAAATATTTCAATTTGAATAAGTGTATTTGCTATTTGATAATATCGAATTAGAAGCGATCAGGAAAAACAATTTCAATCCAACCTCATTTCACTTTCGCTCGCTTATTATTGCATCAACTCTATAATGGAAATGCAAATGATCATTGCATGTCGTGGCATTCATCACATGAAACACAAAATCTTTCCTTCATTTTTACATGAAAATGAGGAGTTATGAATTGGAGAGTAATTTTGATGAAAATGGTTTTCTTGGGTGCTATTTACCCAGC
>CAIQQJ010000167.1 GCA_903873905.1 uncultured Flavobacteriales bacterium | reverse complement strand
ACCGCATCCACATCTTCCATCCCACTCGCTTTCATCACACAATCGGAAATCAGTTTCATCGCGCGTGTCGAAAACTCCAATGGATTCGCATTGAAATCATAATCCTTGAACGACATCCACGCCCAACCAATTACAGCATCTGCATAAATGAACGGACGCTGATCGATGTAATATTCCTTGTGCAATGTTTTGCAAAGACGTGTGATCTCGCGCAAATTGTCAATGGCAAATGCATCCGTTGTTCCTGCAGTGGCCACCACCATTGCAATTGGAATTCCTTGCTTGTAATAATAATGCATCGTTTCCTCGAGGTGATCGATGTTCATGGACGAATCCGAATTCACATCAATCTCCACAATATTTTTTTTGCCAAGACCGGTCCAATCTGCGCAATTGTATTTTGCATAATGCGAACCTTTCGATGCAAGAATTTTTACGTCTTGACGAATGCCATTGAAGTGCGAAGACTGACCAAGACAATGTGTCAATGCCAATTTTGTCGCGTACAAATAATTCAATGTTCCACCTGTTGTGCAAAGTCCACCCGCGCGTTCCTGATTCCAACCAAACATTTCCGCAAGCATACTCACCACTTCAATTTCCAATGCAGCGATGTCAGAAGAAAGTTCACTCTCCACCAAATTCGCATTCACCATCGCAGCCAACATTGAAGCGGCAATTGATAAATCAGAAGAAGGCGGCACCACATTTATTAAAGTTTTCGAGTGTCCCCAATTCGGCATGCCGTTAAAATGTTCCACCAAATCTTTCATCACTGCATCACGATTTCCGATTGTAGCAGGCACATGCGAATCATTTCTAATTCCCTTGATCACTCCTTTTGCAGATTGATCATGATTGGCAACCAATTTTCTTTTTTTCAAATCCCCATAATACCATTTCTCATCTTCTGGTTCATGTTTCATTTCATTCACCATCGCCACACAATTTTTCAGGAAATTTTCCAATTGCGCATCGCGTTCAGGACGTCGTTCGGGAGCAGGATAAACAGATCTAACTTTTTCGTCAAGAATCTGTTTCCAAAGGGGTACGTTATTCATGGGAGGGGTATTATTTTCTGATGCAAAATTACTTAAAAATGATGTGCAGATGTGCAGATTATTTTTACAGCTGACCGACCCTCTTTTCTATTTGATATGGCTTTCTTGCAATAGAACTCCCTCACGCAAAAAAAGCAGATCGCATATTGTAGAAGTCCATTTATGTTTAGGTGCTTGTTGGGTAAAATAAAAAAGGTCACCCGTCCCATTACAGAACGAGTGACCGCCACCAAACTGTCTAGTATTGCTACTAAACTATCCTACCCCTAGGAAATCTTAATTTCTTTCAAGGAATCTTTCTGTTCAATTTCCTTTTTGGGAATGCTGAGCATTAGAATTCCATTTTCATAAACTGCATTTATTTCTTCTTCATTCGCTTTTCCTTTCGGAAGAATGAAGCTGCGTGAAAAGGCTCCATTACGGAATTCACGACGAGAATACTTTTTTTGTTTTGCATCATCAGTGGAATTTTGTTTTTCCATTTGCGTTGCACTGATGGTCAACAAATCGTTTTTAAGTTTTATGCTGAAGTCTTCCTTAGTGAAACCCGCAGCTGAAACTTCGATGTGCCAGTTTTTTTCATCTTCTGCAATATTTACAGAAGGAACAAATCCTGCGAATTCTTTCCCACCTACTTCTTCACTAAACAGGGAAGGAATTGTATTGGAGAAAAACGGATGGCTAAAAGCCAAACCTTGTGGTGTAAATTTAATTCTGTTCATGGTGAGTGTTTTATTATTTGTTGGTGATTATTAATTTACTATTCATGCATAACATATTGCAACACGCGTACCAATTGAAAAAGCCTATTTTTCACTGACATTCCGTCGTGATTAACATAAATTATATGTCAGAATATCACCTTTAACTTTTTTTATCTTGACAATCCTTCCGTTGAATCCCCAAATATTTTTGACTTACTTTGTAAGGATGAATCGCAAGAAAATAGCGTTTGTAATAAATCCTAAATCCGGGAATGATAAAAAAACGGATCGTGTAAAACTCATTCAGAGTTTGCTCAGCGATACGTATGACAGTGAACTTATACCCTGGAGAGAAGTGGAAGATCGTGATGAAATTTTCCGTTATGTCACTTCGAATGGATTCGATATGGCTGTTGCTGTTGGTGGTGATGGAACTGTAAGTCAGTTGGCAGATGCCTTGTGCGGAACGGCTATTGCACTTGGCATTGTTCCTTTCGGTTCAGGAAATGGTCTCGCCCGACATTTGGGAATTCCAATAAAAACAAGTGAAGCCATGAAATTATTGGAGACAGGGGTTGTAATAAAAATGGATCGTGGAAGAATTAACAACCGCTCCTTTTTCTGTACCGCTGGAGTTGGATTCGATGCGCGCATTGGAAAATTATTTGCAGAAAGTAAAACACGTGGTTTTTGGACTTACGGAACAATGACCATTTCAGAATTCCGATCGTATAAATCAGAAACTTATTTCATTGACATCGATGGAAAAAAAATAGAGCGAAATGCATTTCTTTTGACGCTTGCCAATGCAGGTCAATATGGAAATAATGCGTGGATTGCTCCAAAGGCAAATGTTACAGATGAGATTTTACATTTTTCAATTTTACTCCCCCTTTCGTTGGTGGAACATGATTGGAATTATCAGAAAAATGTTCTCGAAAAAACTGGACACTTCCCGTTTCCTTGAAACTTACGCTGGAAAGAAAATAACCATTACCAGAAAATCGGAAGGCGCCATGCATTATGATGGCGAACCTGAGCATATGGGAATTGAATTGATTGCGACTGTTGATCCTGGAATTTTAAACGTAATTGTACCTGAAAATTTCAAAGGGTAATTATTTCACTTTCGCAAAATCACCCGCCTCCGAAAATTGGTAGCCGATTATTTCTTCACCCTTTTCATTCACAAAACCATATCGCAAATTTATTCCCTGTTTTTTTGTCAGTGGAAACGATTTGTCGAAAGGAACTTTTTCAGTGGAGTATATTTTACTCACCTTTCCACTTGGATCAATATAAACCGCCTCCAACATATTGATTTTTACCAAGGCAAATCCATATTTAAAATCATTCGCATAATCATATTTCGGTGGAATAATAAACTTTCCGGTTTTGTCAATGTAACCCAACTTTCCATAATTCGTGGAAACGGCAGCGAGTCCATCTGAAAAACTTCCCGCTTTCGTGAATTGAGGTTTGATTGCCCAATTTCCCTTTTTATCGATGTAGCCGTAATAAACATTGTATCCACTTTCATATTGCA
This sequence comes from uncultured Flavobacteriales bacterium, assembly GCA_903873905.1. GTDB lineage: Bacteria > Bacteroidota > Bacteroidia > Palsa-965 > Palsa-965. Next base: position 48,257 of record CAIQQJ010000167.1, on the reverse strand, counting down.
TGGACTGCTCATCAGCAATTGACACTCCGCTTCTATCGGGAGCCGCACCAACACAAGCCAATCCTTCCTTTGAAAAAGAGCATGCAGATTCATATTGCAATGGAATTATTTCTTTTCCTGTTTTGTCAATAAATCCCCAAAATTTTCCGTGACGTACGGCTGCAAATCCGTTGGAAAAAGGAATTGCTTCATCATAGATCGGTGGCACAATTATTTTTCCAGTGGTATCGATGAATCCGTATTTATTGTATTTGAGAATAATTCCTACACCATCATAAAAAGAAAAAATCGGATTGGACATTTTTTGATTTTCGGTTTCATTATAATCTGAAGGATTGCTACTTGATTCTTCAGAATCAACGTATGGATATGATCCTTCAACATAACCATAATTTGGAAGGAGATAAGTTAATTCATCAGGACATTCCAAAATGGGTGCGAAAATCCAATTGCCTTTTTTATCAATCACACCCCAATTTCCACGAAAACATACATACGCCCTTCCATTGTGAAAAGGCAATGCAACTTCATATTTCGCTGGAAGAACCATATTTCCAGTCACGTCAATATATCCGTAAAGTCGACGTTTCAAAAGTGCTGCTATTGAATCAGCCAAATAAATTGAATCTACATCTTGTTTTTGATTCAATTCATAATCATCTTGGTAATTATTCCCGAGACTCAATAAATACGAAAGTGGTTTTGAATATTGACTTCGAGAATTCTCTATTTCATCCGAAACATCATTCACGCCATTATTGCAATCATTATCAGATGCTCGCAATGCCATTGCCGCTGCTAATCCTTCTGAAAATTCCTGTGCTGAAAAATATTGCGGTTCTATTCCCCAATTGCCTTTCAAATCGACATAGCCGTAAAATCCAGGCTCGCAATAAATCGTAAATTCTTTTTGCGAATTTGCTGAAGGCTGCAGACTTTCTTTTCCATCCTTGTCAATCCAAATTATTCTAGTTGCCGTTCGGACTTTTGCTTTCCCATTTTTGTAATCATAAACGTAGTCGTAATTCCCTTCCACAATTTCTTTTCCCTCCGCATCAAGAAATCCCCATTTTCCTCCAATGAGATTCACGCCTCCACTATATCGATCATATTTCCAAATTCCACCCTTATTGAATGCCGCACGACCTTCAGAAAATTCTCGAATCAATTCGTAAGGCTCCGAATTTATTTTTTTTCCTGTTCTGTCAATGATAAAATAATTTCCCGCCTTCAGATGATAACGATCGGAATAATTGTAAATGGTACTTTCCACTTTTTTCGGTTCGGCAATTATCGCCACACCATTCGTCATGCGCGACGCATACTGGTATTGCGCACGAAGCATAACGGTACCATCAGGATTAAGGAATCCGAAATTTCCATTGGAGCCAGTATATTGAACTGATCCATCATCACACAAACGGAGAAAATCATATTGAGGATCAATTACCCATATGCCGGAAGCATCAATAACACCAAAATAAGTTACACTGTCATATTCATTTTCCGCATAAGTATCATATTCATGCTCCTGTAATGATTTGCGTGGAATTCTTTTTCCTGCAACTGCTTTTCCATTGACAAACTGAACAATCGTTTCAAAATTCGGTTTGATGATCCAATTTCCCTGATTGTTGATCACACCATATTTCCCACCGAGATAAGCAATCCATCCTGTTCCATCACATGCTGTGAGATAATCGAATTGTGCTTTGACAGCTATTCCTCCCTTGTTATCCTGCAGACCGAACATTTTGGGTTTTGATGCAGGTGCAAGCCATTGCGCATCTTTGGAAACTGTTTGGGCAAATAAATTTAAAGAGGAAAACAGCAGGAGAAAAAGTAATCGTTTCATAGAAAAATAAAATTGCATTCAGCTAAATTAGCCAATCGATTGAGTCATTTTATGGCACGAACAATTTTAATAAATCGTTTTGGGTAAGCACTTTTTGCATATTCAGTAATAACAACGCCGCTGTGTTTCTTCGAAGAAGATGCATGAATGAATTGAAGTGGTTCTCCAGGATTTGAAATTACAATTCCAACATGACCAGAACTTTTATCGGCAGGATGCGTTCCTCTGAAAACGATGATATCACCCTTTCTCGCTTCTGAAATTGGAATTTCTTTCCCAAATTTTTTATACTCTTTCGCTGATCGGGGAACAGCAATTCCATAATGATTAAAAACATACCAAGTCAATCCAGAACAATCAAAACCATTTTTTGGAGAAGCACTTGCATATTTATATGGAGTTCCCAAAAAAGTTTTCGCAAAGGCAACAATACTGTCTCCAACAGGATTTTGAAAAGAAGAACTATCGGTAGAAACTTGAGCGTTTAACTTCAATGTCGAGGCCACAACAAAAACAGCCAATACAAAACACACTTTTTTCATTCTTCAAAATATTAATATACATCCGTAAGTTCGAGAAAATGACTGATAAATCCCGATTACCCACTTTCTTCAAGGAACACCAAACATATAATGGACTATCCTTCCAAAATTACGGAAAAGTATTACTTTTGTCATCCTTAAAATTTGCGGTTCAACGCATTCTGTTCTTTAATTTTAATAACTGCCCAGGTGGCGAAATTGGTAGACGCACCATCTTGAGGGGGTGGCGGGCAACCGTGCTGGTTCGAATCCAGTCCTGGGCACAAATTAATTCTGAATTTTGAGTTATGAATTCTAAATTGAAAAACATCTTAATTCAAAATTTAGAATTCAGAACTCAAAATTTCTCAAGCCCATGTGGCGAAATTGGTAAACGTTGCGGTCTCAGAAGCCGTTGGAGTTATATCCTTGAGAGTTCGAGTCTCTCCGTGGGCACTTTATGATTTTGAATTCTAAATTTTGAATTCTGAAGTGTAATTCAAAATTTAGAATTCAAAATTCAGAATTACTTTCAGATGGCGCTTCCAGAAAACATCAACATCCTTAACAAAAAAGCTTCTTACGAGTACGCCTTTCTCGAAAAGTTTGTGGCTGGATTGATGCTGACCGGAACGGAAATCAAATCCATTCGATTGGGAAAAGCAAATATTACAGATGGATTTTGTGTTTTTGACAAGGGAGAACTGATTGCACGCAATATTCAAATTAGCGAATATGAAAAAGGCACGCATTACAACCATGCTCCCAAACGCGACCGAAAATTATTATTGACAAAACATGAATTGAAAAAGTTGGAAGGTAATCTGAAAGATCAGGGATTGACCATTATTCCACTTCGATTATTCATCAATGAAAAAGGTTGGGCGAAGTTGGAAATTGCACTTGCAAAAGGGAAGAAATTATTTGACAAGCGGGATGATATCAAGAAGAAGGATGCTCAAAGAGAAACGGCGAGAAGGTTTAAGTAGCCACAGTTTTCGCATAATAACGAAGTTTTTTTTTCGAACCAAAAATTCAAGAAGGCGCAGAACTGCACTTTTATGTTCTCATGTATTTTTCAAATCTGTGAAAATCTGCGAAATGTGTGGCTAAAAACAAAAACCCCGCCGAAGCAGGGTTTTTGTAAATTCAATTTGATGTAAGACTAGAAGTGCAAGTTCAAACGAAGTGATCCGTTACCTGTACCGAAAGCGTTACGATCTGTGTCAAGCATCAAACCACCTGATTTACCTGAAGTAACGTATGTAGTTGATTGACCTGTTCCTGGAGCTGTGATTGATTCACATGTTCCAGAACCTTCGCCTGTCATTGCAATTCCAAGACCCCAACCGAATTCTGCACCGATAGAGATTTTTGGTAAAATGAAATATTCTGCACCGATAAAGGCACGAACACCGAATCCGATTGTAGAACCAGATTTGTTTTCTGTTTCACGACCACCCCATGTAGCATAAGTTGGATTGATGTTTGTTCCCCAGTTGGTAGATGTAGGAGCAACGTTTGTTGCAGAAAAAGCATTTCCATAAGTGTAAGTGCTTTTTGAACCTGACATCCAGAACATAGCGTCAGCACCGTAGAAACCTTGCAAACGTGTTTTACCACGACGCATTTCCATACCAGCACCTAATCCAATAAAATGGGAAGATGATTTCGCTTCATCCTGAACAATTGCTGGTGCAGTTGGGAAAGTTGGAGCTGTTGCGCCATCCTGAACTACATTGTTTACAGCATGTGAGCTGTTCATTCCAAGACGAAGAATTCCACGGTAAGCCATGGTCTCAGATGTGTACATTTTACCAACGATAGTTTGGTTTCCGTTAAGGAAATTCCAAGTTGGAGCTGTTGCTCCTGCGTTTGAAAAGAATCCACCAACGTAAGTAAGAATTGGTGTAGCATCAACGCCAATTGACCAATCTCCTGACTCTGGAAGGAAAGTTTCACCTTTTTTGGAAGTGAGATCCTGTGCAAAGGCTCCAGTAACACCGAAAGCCAAAGTTGCTATTACTAGCATTGTCTTTTTCATAGAATTGTTTTTTGGTTTATATTGGTTTGGTTAGTTTAATTTACCAAACCAAAGATACCGAATGTGGGGGGGAGTAGAGGTTACTAACGTACCCATACTTATAAACCTTCCTTTGTTAACATCATTGCTTCCATTCTTTTTCTCCCAGCATTGGAACAAATCTAAATTGCCCCAATTTTTTCGTATCAAGCTGGCCGTCAATCGACTTAGAGATCTTTGTCATTTCCTGGACATCACCTTCTCCAACTGGAATCATCATTATTCCACCTGGCTTCAATTGATCCAATAACATTTCTGGAATGAATGGGGCACCGCAAGTCACCAATATTTTATCAAACGGAGCATAAGCTGGAAGTCCTTTAAAACCATCTCCGTAAAAGAAATTGGGAGAATAACCCAATTCCGGCAAGAACTTTTTCACTTTATCAGAAAGCAATTTCTGTCGTTCAATAGTGAAGACTTTTGCTCCGCATTCCAATAACACAGCAGTTTGGTATCCCGAACCCGTTCCTATTTCCAGCACCTTATCTCCTTTTTTTATTTGAAGGTGCTCTGTTTGAAAAGCAACTGTGTAAGGTTGTGAAATTGTTTGTCCAGCCCCAATCTGAAAAGCCTGATCAGCATATGCGAATTTCACAAACATATCGTGCAAGAATAAATGTCTGGGAATATTTGCGATTGCCTTCAACACTTTTTCATCCGTAATTCCCTTGTTACGAATTTCTTCCACCAAAATTTTCCTTAATCCTTTATGTCTGTATGAATCTTCCATTAGAATGAATTTCTCATTTAAAAATACGTAAACAACAAATGCCTGTTGATATGTTGCGAATGTATACGAAGAAATTGTTTGTTCGCTTTATAGTTTTGTAAAAAATTAAACGGCCTATGTTGAAAATTGGTGTGCTTGGTGCCGGAAATCTTGGCAAAACCCATATCCGCCTTCTGAAAGAGATTGATTCATATGAGCTGATCGGCTTTTATGATCCCTCGACAAAAATTTCAGCTGAAGTGGCAAACGAATTTTCCATTCGCGCTTTTCCCTCAGCGGAAATGCTTTTAGAAGAATGTGACGTAATAGACATTACCACACCAACACCTCTTCAATATAAGGTTGCAGAAAAGGCGATTAAGCTTTCCAAGCATGTATTTATTGAAAAACCTTATACACATAGCGCATGGGAAACAAAATCCTTGATGCGACTTGCGATTGAAGCAAACATCAAAGTGCAAGTTGGGCAAATTGAACGATTCAATCCAGCATTTCTTGCTTCGAAAAAACACATTGGAAATCCACATTACATTGAAACTCACAGACTAGCACCTGTAAATTCCCAAACAGAATCTTTGTCAGTGGTGATGGATCTGATGATAAATGACATAGACATAGTATTGAGTCTTGTCAAAGCAAACATTCGAAAAATTAGTGCAACAGGCGTTTCAGTTGTTAACGACTCACCTGACATTGTAAATGCCCGAATTGATTTTGATAATGGCGCGGTGGCCAATCTAACCGCAAGTAGAATTTCTTTGGAGTCAAAGCACCGCTCAAGATTTTTCAGAAGAGATGCATATATAAAAGTGGATTTTCTTGAAAACACAGCCAATATTGTTAGACAGGAAAATAAGAATTCTGAAATAACAGAACCTACAGTTTCACTTGAAGAAGGAACTCGCAAGCTTCTGAATAACATGAACTTAGAAACTATTGAAGTGACGCCTTCTGATGCCATTAAAATGCAATTGGAATCATTTGCTTCAGCCATTATCAATAACACGCGGCCACTCGTTCCAATCGATGATGGCTACAATGCGATGGATGTTGCAAATAAAATTATTGATCAACTCAGTCTTAACGCTAATTTTGCGGCCGCTCATACAATAATCGCTTAGCCCCAGCGTTAAACTTTGGTCCTGCATGAAACATTTCTTCGCTGCGTATTTTCGGATTTTTTTGGCCGTTGGAATCTCAATTAGTTTCCTTCCTGCCTGCTCTGTGCTTGATCCAGCCGAGGATATTCCCTCCTACTTACACATAGATTCAATTTCATTAAATGTGGTGAACACTGCTCTTCAGGGTTCAAGTTCATCGGATATCACCGATGCATGGGTTTACATGGACGGTACATTATTAGGAGCTTTTGAATTGCCTTGCAACATTCCAATACTTGCAGCAGGAAGTCACAACTTCATGATACGTGGTGGTGTGAAAATGAACGGACTTTCCTCCACACGTGCCATTTATCCTTCTTGGAAAGGTTGGGAAGGCGCAATTAATTTGACTCGAGGGCAGAAATTCACACTTAACCCTGAATTGATTTATTATCCAAATGTTGACTTCTCCAATACCTGGATGGAAAATTTTGATTTGGCTGGAACTAGCATCATTCCTGAGTCATCAGCACCGGGAATGATTGTTAAGGATTCTGTTCCCTTTGCTTTCGAAGGCCCTCATTCTGGATATGTCCATTTGAATAATATTGACACCACATACTTTGTGGGCGCGTCGTCGCAAGGATATAGTATGCCACCTGCTCACGATACTTGGTTGGAATTTGATTATTGGGCCGACGCCCCTTTTACCGTTGGAATTGAACAAGAACTGAATCCAAGTTATAAAGTTGCCTGGCTTACTGTTGAGGCTAGTTCCAGTTGGAAAAAAATATATGTTCGACTTACTGATGTACTTGCGGCTTCCTATCAAAATGTGAATTATAAGATCTATTTTTCAGTTCAAAATCCTGCTTCACAAGCTCAATCACATCTTTATCTTGACAATATCAAATTATTGAAATAGAATAGTTTATGAATAAGACCAGGCAGGTCATAAAATACCTGTTGAGTGATACGATTGCAGCTGCATCCGCCTGGGTACTTTTCTTCACGTACAGAAAAGTCAACATAGAATCGGTTAAATACGGCATCAAAATTCCTGTTATATACGATCAAAAATTTCAGGAGGGACTGATTGGAGTTACCGTATTTTGGATTTTGCTTTATGCCTTGACGGGAACCTACAGAAACATTTATAGAAAATCGCGCTTAAGAGAATTGGGGCAAACCTTTTTGATTACGCTCATCGGCGTGCTCATTCTCTTCTTCGCATTATTGCTCGACGATACCATAATTAATTACCACACCTATTACATGAGCCTGTTGACACTCTTCGGAGCTCATTTTCTGTTCACAGCTTCCGGCAGAATGTTTTTCTCCTCCGTTACCAACAGCAGAATCAGAAATCGGAAATATGGCTTTAACACCATTATGATTGGCAGTAATGCCAACGCCCTGAAGCTTTTCAATGATTTAGAATCTCAGGCAAAATCATGGGGAAACAAATTTGTGGGTTTTGTTCATGTTGATCAGCGGAATGGATATTCTGAAGAATTGAAAGCGAAAATTCCACATTTGGGGGAATTTGAACAATTGAACAAAATCATAACCGATAATAAAGCCGAAGAAGTCATTATAGCGATTGAGACTTTGGAGCATGACCGTTTGAATTCCATCATCAACATGGTGGACAATACAAATGTGTTGATCAAAATTGTTCCGGATATGTATGATATTCTTTCGGGACAAGTGAAAATGAATTCCATTTATGGAGCTCCACTGATTGAAATCAAGCGCGAAATTATGCCGGCTTGGCAACAATCGGTAAAAAGGCTTATGGATGTGGGTGCTTCGATTTTTGCGTTGACAATTCTATCGCCTATTTATATTATCGTTTCAATTTGTGTCAAATTCTCCTCTCGAGGCCCCATTTTTTATAGTCATGAGCGAATTGGACTTCACGGAAAACCCTTCATGATTCACAAATTCCGTTCGATGATTGTGAATGCGGAAAAGAGCGGTCCTGCACTTTCCAGTAAGCACGATCCGCGCATTACCAAATTCGGCAGTTTCATGCGTAAAACGCGAATTGATGAATTGCCTCAATTTTACAACGTGCTTATCGGCGAAATGTCGATGGTTGGTCCGCGACCAGAACGTCAGTTTTTCATTGATCAACTTGTTCAGAAAGCACCTCACTATCGGCATTTGCATAAGGTAAAACCGGGCATCACTTCATGGGGACAAGTGAAATATGGATATGCCGAAAACGTAGAGCAAATGATTGAACGTTTGAAATATGACTTGTTGTATATCGAGAATATGAGTTTGTATGTTGATTTCAAAATCCTCATTTATACAGTCCTCATCGTTATCCAAGGACGTGGGAAGTAAGGGATTGGGTGATTAAGGGATTGGGTGACTAAGGGATTGGGTGACTAAGGGATTGGGTGATTTCCAATTGAGTTGATTTAATATTTGCGTGAGGGATTGAAGCGGTTACCCCACAGCCGCGCTGATGGTGCGCTGAGCGAGGAGTAATAGCGGAAAGCCCGACCCCAACAGTACTGTTGGGGGACACGCCCAGATTAGAAAGAAACGGCAGGTAAAAGAGTGGTAGGAGGCTTCAACTATTTCATTGGTCATCTGCAATTTGTAATCTGCACATCATATTATTTATCCACTTTTTTCAAAATACTGACGAGTATCAACTGCCAACTGATTAGGGTTTTTACCTTTACCGTTCACAAAAATTCTACCATGAAAAACATCACTGTTATAGGTTCCGGCACAATGGGAAATGGTATCGCGCATGTATTCGCACAATTTGGATACACTGTTACCCTCGTTGATATTTCTAAAGAAGCTTTAGATAAAGGAATAAATACCATCACAAAAAACCTTGATCGTCAAGTGGCGAAAGGTGGATTGACGGAAGTTGAAAAAGTGGCTACCCTTTCTCGCATTCTTCCTGTTACTGATTTGGCTGCTGGTGTTAAGAATGCAGATTTAGTTGTGGAAGCTGCTACTGAAAATGTGGATTTGAAATTGAAAATATTCCGCGACATTGACGCGAATGCGCCTGCAAATACGATACTTGCTTCGAACACTTCTTCCATTTCCATTACCAAAATTGCTGCCGTTACAAAACGTGCTGACAAAGTAATAGGAATGCATTTCATGAATCCTGTTCCGGTAATGAAACTGATTGAAGTAATTCGTGGTTACTCTACGAGTGATGAAGTGACAAATACAATCATGGATTTGGCTAGAAAATTGGAGAAATCGCCGGTTGAAGTGAATGATTATCCAGGATTTGTTGCGAATAAGATTCTTCTTCCAATGATCAATGAAGCCATCATCACTTTGCATGAAGGTACCGCTGGCGTTGAGGAAATTGATACCGTAATGCGCTTAGGAATGGGTCACCCAATGGGACCACTTCGTTTGGCAGATTTTATTGGATTGGATGTTTGTCTGGCGATTCTAAAAGTTTTGCAAGACGGTTACGGCAATCCAAAATATGCGCCCTGTCCTTTATTGGTGAATATGGTAATGGCTGGCCACATGGGAAATAAAACAGGAAAAGGATTTTATGATTATTCAGATCCGAAAAATCCTGTTGTTGCAGAACAATTTCGCAAGACGGAGTTTGCTTAGGAAATAAGTCGAAAGTTTAAAGTCGAAGGTCGAAAGTCTGATATGGATTTTGATCTTCGATTTTTTTTGTGACTGATTCAAAATAAAAAATTTGTGACATTTGACTTTCGACTGTCAAGCAAAAAAAAAGACCGATTCAGAAGAACCGGTCTTTTTTCATAATCAGTGAAGACTATTTCATATGCTTCAAGTTGAGGCCATACATTACTACGAAAGCAACTGGAAGAATCATTGACATGATTGCAGTTGCTCCTGAGAATGCTGTTCCACCCAATAGAACTGCCATTGCAACAACTGGAGCGATTTCAGCGATAACATAAACATAGAATCCCATTTTCTTGAGTTTCCACATCATTACAGATCCAACAAGAGCAACAACTGCTCCGATGATTCCGATAAGAAATACTGTAGATCCTGCAGCAATTGCAGAATTTGCAGTTGCGTTTGCTACATCCATTTTTGCCTGAGCACCGTCAGCCATTGTTACTCCTAGGCTATCTTGCAAAACACTTGCGTTGTCAACTACAGCATCTTTTACAGCAGATACCGCGCCCATTGCCAACATAGCAAGTGCGTTTGTTACAAGGCTAATTGCGCAGCCTACCCATGTAAGAATACACAGAACCGTTAGAAAAGTTGGACGCTTTGCAGCTTCCGGAGTGTTTGATTGTTCCATAATAATAGGTTTAGTTTTTTAGTGGTTTTTGACTTAACAAAAAAAGGATAATTTTCAAGACATTCAAACACATTCTATTCCATTTTATTAACATCGTTTAACAACTGACAGTCAATGGATTGATGAAGTTGTTAGTACTGTTTTCCACTCCAAGCCTCCCAAGCAGCCTCTTGTAAACCGCTAGGTTTTGCTTTTCGACGCACTTTAGGGTTAGCAAAATAGGTTGTAGAACCTGCTTTCAAAAGCAAGGTTTTTACTTTTCCTGCCGACAAAATAATCAAGTCAACATTTTTCTCATCAAAAAATTTCAACCATTCTGCCATGTCCGCTTTCACTTGCATTCCGTTGACAGAAATTATTTCATCTCCAACAGAAAGACCGAGCAGTTCAGCAGGAGAACCAAAATAAATTTCAGAAACTTTTGTCACACCATTTGGCTCTATTACCTTGAATCCATAAAGATGTTCATGATGACGTTTGCTTGGAACAAAATCCAATTCGCAACCGATAATATCAAGCGCCTCATTCAAAATAGGCTCGTAACTATTCGCCTTGTAGAAATAATTATTCCAATAATAATTAAAATCTGCGCCTGCTTCTTCTTCCACAATTCTTTTGTAGTCAGCTTCCGTATAGCCATTTCCCTTCACAGCAAATTCCAACCACAATCTTTTCATCACACTATCAAGTGATTTTTTATTGGAGGAATTTTTTCGAATAAACATATCTGTCACAAATGCTAGCAAACTTCCTTCGTGATAAATGGAAGTCTTGCGATGTGGCGCTCCTGCCACGTACCCATCCAACCAAGAATCGAAAGATGCTTCCGAAACCGCTTGAAAATGGCGTGCATTACTTTCGAAATGATGATCCATGCGCTCATTGAAAGTTGGCCAAAAATCAGCTTCACTCCAAACGCCTGAACGGAACAAAAGATAATCGCCATAATAAGTGGTCACGCCTTCGCAAACAAAACCCAAGCGTGAATAATTTTCTTTCGCAAAATCATACGGCATCATTTCAGCAGGACGAATGGATTTTATATTCCATGCGTGAAATAATTCATGACAACTAACACCGAGAAAATCATTGTAAGTTTCACCTTCCATTAATTTATATGCAGGACCAATTGCAATGGCAGTTGAAGCCGTATGTTCAACGCCATGATAAAATTTCTGAGGTAAAACTTGGAATAGAAAATGAAATTCATCGGAAGGAAAACTTCCAAAAATTGCCATTTGTTCCGCTACAAAAATAAAAAAATCAGAAATTATTTTTGACCAATCAGGCTTCGTTTGTCCTTGAAACCACAAATTGAATTCAACACCATCCAGCACAAAATGATTTCGTTTCAAGGTTTTACTTGCGATGAATGGACTATCTGCAAGTGTGTCAAAATTCGGAGCGAGAAGAATATTTTGTTTTTCCTTTTTTAAGGCACAGGCAATTTTCCAATCAGCTGGAATTTCCAATTCAACACGACATTCCTCCTCTATTTTTTCTGGAACATAAACCAAACAATTTACAGGATTCATGTAAATCTGCGAATCGTCAACATAGGTTGAACCTGCGTTCAACTCATTCGCGTAATATTCATAACGTACGGTAACACGCGCAGTTCCTTTACTGAAAATTGTCCAACGGTCTTTTGTAATCTTATCAGCTTTCAATTCGCGCATGTCAGAATCATATGCATGAAAATTGCGCACGTTCTTCGCGAAATTTCCCAACTCATAACGACCGGGACGCCAAGAAGGCAATTGCAGTTCAATATTCTTTTTCTCGGGATTTTCCGTTGTCGCTGAAATTTGAAGGTAGCGGGAATTGGGAGAGGTAGAGGATATTTTATAATGCATGACTCGAAGATTCGAAATTCGAAGATTTGAAAATTAATTTAAAAATAAAATAATCACAAGTTTTCATTCGAAGAAATATTGAATCTTCGAATAGAAAATCTAGCAGACTTTATGTACCCAGTTATGAATATCTTCCACTCTTCCGCGACGGATATTATCCAACTCCTTGTCCACTCTTTCTGAAAAGGAGTTGCTCGTCAGTTCAGGAAGTTTATAGTCCACGCCTTCATATCCAATTTCGTAAATGTGTGCAACTGTTGCAGCAGTTCCTGTTCCGAAAGCTTCTTTGAGCGAACCATCTTTCAGTCCTGCGATAACTTCATCAACTTCTATTCTACGTTCTTCCACTTTCAATCCCCAATCACGCGCAATGGTAAGCACGCTATCTCTTGTGATTCCAGCAAGAATGGTATCACTCAAACTTGGAGTAATTAATTTATCGCCAATGATAAACATCAAATTCATGGTACCTGATTCTTCCACATATTTATGTTCGCGTCCATCCGTCCAAATCAATTGATCATAGCCATCCTTTTTTGCAAGTGCAGAAGGATAAAGGGAACGTCCATAATTTCCGGAAGCTTTTACAAATCCAACTCCACCTTCAACTGCTCTGAAAAACGTTTTTTCAATTTTCACACGAAGCGGATGACCATAATAATCTCCAACAGGAGAAGCTATAATCATAAACATATAAGAATCGGAAGGCTTCACGCCAATGTAATCATCCGTTGCAAACAAGAAAGGGCGAATGTACAAGGAGCGACCATCTCCAGTTGGAACCCAATTTTGATCAATGCGAATTAATTCATTCAACCCCTCCATAAAAACATTTTCAGGAACATCTGGCATTGCCATACGCTGAGCTGAAACATTCAATCGTTTTTGATTTGCAGTGGGACGAAAAATCACAACATTACCTTCGTCAGATCGATATGCTTTTAATCCTTCAAAAATGGATTGTCCATAATGCATAACGGAACTAGCTGGACTCATGTGCAAATTCCCAAAAGGAACAATGCGTGTACGTCCCCACTTTCCATCATGATATTCTGCGAGATACATGTGATCAGAAAAAACTTTCCCAAATGGAAGATTATTGATATCAAGTCCTGGCAATCGCGAGTGTTGAGTCTTCTGCACGTCAATCGTAATCATATCACTATTCATAATTTCCATTTTTGATTGTTGTTTCGAACTATTTATCCTCACAAATATGCCAATTATATTCGGTAACCCTGTTGCACAAACCGTGCTTTTTCGATGGGTTTAACGCATTATTCGTACAAAAGGCTTAATTTAGTGATGAATGAAACAATTGATTATTTATACATCGCTGTTTATTATATTGTTAGGCATTTCCTGCAATGGAATTCAACATTCAAACAGAAGTTCACATCATAAGACAGGTAAGGTTGACAAGGACTGCAATTGTTCCTAATTCGTTTTAGAATTTTAAATCTTTCAGAAAATTGGAAAAGCGTATGAAACATTTCATGATTTCCAGATTGAGCATTTTTTTTATTTCCCTTGCTGTGCTATTATTAAGCAGTTGTCATCATCAAAAACACATTTCAAAAAAATCCCCTGCTGCCAATAAAAAATACGCGCCTTGCAATTGTAGTGATGTGAATTAAGTTGGAAAGTTGGAAAGTTGAAAAGTTGGAAGGTTGAATTTGAATTTTGGAATTTGGAATTTGAATTTTGTGATTTGAATTTTGTGATTTGAATTTTGGAATTTGAGATTTGAAATTTGAACTCATTTTTCGACTGTCACCTGCCACTTCTTTGACTCTATCCCTTTTTTAATTGGGCGTGCCCCTCCTTCGTCGGGTCGGGCTATTCGTTACAAGTCCTCAGCCGCAGTGTCGGGTTTGAAAACCCAACACCACGTCTTCCGGGCTTTCTTCTACTATCCCTCACGCAATAAAAAACACTAACAACGAAACATCCAACAATGCCGATTGCAGCTCTTCGGGACAAACAAGAAACATTACATTTGCAAACCATGTCAATCATTAAAGCCAACGGAATTACAAAAGCATACGGAACACTTCCTGTTCTGCGCGGAATTGATTTGCAAATTGCAAAGAGTGAAATCGTTTCTATTGTTGGTGCTTCTGGTGCAGGAAAAACCACTTTGCTTACCATTCTTGGCACACTCGATCGTGCCGATGCTGGAGAATTGATTATTGATGAACAGGATATTTCCAAACTGAATCCAAAACAAATTTCCGCTTTCAGAAATAAGCGAATTGGTTTTGTTTTTCAATTCCATCATTTGCTTCCCGAATTTTCCGCTTTGGAAAATGTGTGCATGCCTGCTTTCATTGCCAAAACACAAAAAGCAGAAGCAGAAAAACGCGGCAAGGAACTGCTCGATTTACTTGGACTTGCCGATCGCATCACACACAAACCCAATGAACTTTCAGGTGGTGAACAACAACGTGTTGCTGTTGCACGCGCATTGATCAATAATCCCGCAGTAGTTTTTGCCGATGAACCATCAGGAAATCTGGATTCAGCTACTTCAAAAAGTCTGCATGAATTATTTTTCACGCTACGAAAAGAATTGGGACAAACTTTCGTCATCGTTACACACAACGAAGAATTGGCAATGATGGCAGACAGAAAACTCACTATTAAAGACGGAGTCGTCGCGTAGTTGATTTCAGATTATCTGATTGCAGATTTCAGATTTAATTATTGGATCTCACCTCTTTTTTATTCAATTCGCTGACCAAAACCATTTGTAATCTGCAAATCTGAAATCAAATAAATGATCAAGGGTGATCTCCTCTCAGAAATCACCCTTGTTGAAAAAAATACAGACCGATAAGCCGGGTTCTGTTTCCCTTTCCCCACAGAAATTGTGGGGATCGGGCTTCCGCCATTTCTCTAGTTCCAACATTGCTGTTGGAATCAAGCAACCTACCCATTACGATAATCACCGAAGTGAAAGACAACGAGCCGTCGTACGATCGTAACCTATTTGGTTTTTCAACGCCTGGGGTTTACCAAAACAATTGTCGCCAATTGCATTGTACGCTCTTACCGTACATTTTCACCTTTTCCCCCAACAATGCTGTTGGGGGTAGTTTACTTTTCTGTGGCACTTTCCATAACCCAACATTTCTGTTGAATCTCTTCCCGTTAGGAAGCAAGCTGCTCTATGTTGCCCGGACTTTCCTCTGTTCATTACTGAACAACGGCGGAATAGTCTGCGGTGTAAAGATAGGGACAAGGGACAAGGGACAGGTGACAAGGGAAATAATTATTTTCCGAAATCAAAATGCATTCCAATGGTAACACCTAAAGAGCTCATGGGGAAATAATGTTTCAAACTTGGTGTTGGAGCGTTGGTGTCGATGGTGGCCGTTCGATCATAATGATCTACAAATTCAAACTGTTTATCGGAAACATTTATGGTAGGGAGTTGGTCGTTTCCATTAAGGTTGTTTTTCAACAGTTCTCCTTTTTGTGGAGCCCAACTCATAAGGTAATTTGTAATTTCAGCAAAGAGATACATATTACCCGAGATCGAATAATTCACGCCAATTGCTCCTGTAAAACCGATGGAGTTTCCTTTGGAAAACTCAAACCTGCTTTCACAAATATCTGCTCCTAATGTCAATGGCCCTTTTGAGGTTTCTGTTGTATTGTCTACAATTTTATTGAACAATCCAAAAGTCATTCCGGCACGCATATAGGGATGAAATTTCCCTTGTTCAAATCCTATTCTGAAAGCAGGAGAAATCCGAAAAGAACTTACATACACTTCATCTTTTACATTATCATAACTGCCACTTCCATAATCTCGATTGTCTTCGAAATTATATTTCTTTCCCCACAAATAATTTACCCCAATTTCAAAACCCAAATTGGAATTCATGGAATAACCGAAATAACTTCCCACATTAAAGCCAGTTCCAAAAGAACCTTTTACAATTTCATATGAACCTGTGTTGGTACTGAAATTACTAGTGGAAATAGTTCCAAGTGCAGTTCCCGCTATGGGAAATCCGTAAGTGAAATTAGCGCCTGCATATGAACTTTGTGCATTTGCATTGAAAAACAACAGTGCCGCAATTGCAGAGAAGATGATTTTTGTTTTCATGGCTTTGTATTTTCTACAATATTACCAATGAAAAAAAAGCTCAGCAGTGACCTGTGTCAAAGTAAATAGGATTGATGTGTGATCTTGAGCATTGATAAAAAACGGAATGCCCCTTGTCCCCTGCCCCTCGGCCCCCGTCCCTTTTCTTCTCAATACAACACCACCTCAGTAGCACCAAATCCATAACGCTGCAGCGACGCATCATGAAAACGAATTCCTTTATATCCCGATAAAATTCTGCGCACTTCAGTTTTCAATCGCCCATTTCCCACGCCATGAATAAAAACAATTCGTTGGTAATGATTCCCAATTGCATCATCCAATTCCTTCTGCATTTTTCTCAACTGCACATCTATCAATTGTGCATTTGTCATCCCCGACCAATTGTCCAATAATTCCTCAATGTGCAAATCCACTTCCTTTTCCATTGCCTGGTTTTTCAAATGCGGAACAGAAGTTTTTTTGCCGGTCATGTTTTTTTCTTTCGCCTCCATCATTCGCTTGAGATCTTCATTGTTGATGAACGGTTTTTCACTTTCCGAAATAACATTCGCTTCGAGAATTTCTATTTCAGAAACATAAGCACGTTTTCCAACCAACAAATCATCAGTGTATGTTGCATCCTTGAAAAACTTCACACCTTTCAAACGCAACTGATCAGATATCGGTTGACGATGTTCATAGGAATCTTCACTGAAAAAAATCAAATCCGTTTTCACAGTTCCCCATTCATCAATTGCTTGTGGCGTGAGCGTATCAATTTTCACTTGCCTGCGTGGCCCCAATGCGCCCGATTGTATGCACGTCCAATCGCGACCATCCTTCAATGAAAGCGTATAAAAAATATCATAATCGGAATGATTGTAAAAAACCAATTCAATTTCTCCCGCCGAAGGAAATTGTTGATGCTTTGGAATGAAAGCCAAATAAATCCCGTCAGGGTAGTTCGGAGTTAAGAGTGGTGAGTTCGGTGATGATTTCTGCTCTTCAGAATTTACACTTGTCCCTTGTCCCTTGTCACTTGCCACTTTCGCAGCAATAATTTGCGGTTCCGAATGTACAAGTTGATTCGCCGGATAAGGATATTCAAATCCATCTTCTACTTCCACCATCACCATTTCCTTGCTCATGATTTTTATCACGACACCAGAACCTGTTTCATTCAAGAAACGCACTTTATCACCTTTATGGAATTGCATGGTGTAAAAGTAGTGACAAGTGGCAAGGGACAAGTGGCCTGTGAAAATAATTATTTGGGCGTGCCCCCAATCCCCCAAAGTCACAAATCCAGATAGCTATCTGGGACAAAGAACTATAAAAACATAAATTGTCTCAAAATGTTCCGAACAAACAAAACAGGAAATTTTCTTTAACTTTCATAAAGGTTCAAACCAATCAGCATTTGCTGGGTCAAAAGTCAAAAACAAATCTACCCCATGAAAATAAAATTCACTCTCGCACTTTTTCTATTGCTATTTCAATTTTCATTCGCACAGGTCACCAATGTAAATGTTTCATCCAGCCTCTTACCCGACACAGAACCATTCATTGCAGTGAATCCTACAAACCCAAACAATTTGATTGCTGCCTGGATGCATGTGAACATCAATCTGAAGGTTTCCATCAATTCAAAAGTTTCAATGGATGGTGGCTTGACTTGGGCAAATCTGCATTCTTTTCCACACGTCTCCTCCACTTTCACTTCTGCTGATGTTTCCATTGCATTCAATAGTTCAGGACAGGCATTTTTGAGTTTTGTCGATTACAAATTGGCGCTCGATTCTGGTTATGTGCGTTGCACAAAATCTTTTGATGGAGGAATAACTTGGTCCAATTCTGTCAATGTAGTAAGTGCTCATGATTCGCCCGATCTGCCGGTTGATCGTCCTTGGATTGTTGCCGATAAAAGTTCAGGGCCGTATGCGGGTCGCTTGTATATCGTTTCAAAAAGTTATTACGCTTCTACTCCTCCACAAAAAATTTGGTTGAGCATTTCTTCCGACAGCGGAAATACATGGATGCCAATTCGTGAATTGGATGACAGCATTCCTTGCGATTTGCTCACCAACATCATGGGCGCTCCAACAGTTGGAGCCGATGGTGCTTTGTATGTAGCCTATATGTCGTGGCACACACAACTCAATCCTTCTCCGCGAGTGATATGCACAAAATCAATTGATGGTGGAACAAATTTTACACCTTATACAATCGCAACAATTACCGGCGCATCCGGAATGAATGATTCACTTTATCAAGGAAGTTATTCAATCGCTGCGAATCCTGTTGTGAATGGAAATATCATTTTCCAATCCACCGACAATCGAAATGGTGATCCCGATATTTTGGAATTGCATTCTTTCGATGGAGGATTAACCTGGAATTCAACTCCTGTGCGTGTAAATGATGATCCAATCAGTAATGGAATTGGACAGGACATGTCATGGAGTTCATTTTCTCCCAATGGAACTTACGCGGTTGCATGGCGCGATCGGAGAAATTCTGGAAATACAACAGATACCGCTGCAACAGAAATTTTCACCGCCTTGTCACTCGATGGTGGAATAAGTTTTTTGTCGAATTTCAATTTGAGTTCCGCTCCTTCCCCATTCATCAACATCCAACGCGGAAATGATTTTATTGGTGTTTGTTTGAGCAACACTTATCTTTTTGCTGATTGGTGCGATCTGCGAACGAATAACGATGAGATTTTCAGCAACAGCCAATTGCAGGTGCAGATTATTTCTGTGCAATCGCTTTCAAAAGAGAATTCATCCGCGCAAATTTTCCCGAATCCTTTTTCCAATTCAACAAGCCTCAACATAAAGGATCCCGGCCACAACGAATGGGATTTGCAGGTTTTTGATTTGGCAGGGAAATTGGTTTTTGAAAAAAAAATTTATTCCGAACAGGAAACACTGAACATGAATCTGACGCGTGGAATGTATTTTTACAAAGTAAAAAACCAAATGGAAATCATTTCATCAGGAAAGTTGATGGTGAATTGAACTAATAATTAATCTTCCTCCCGATAGCCTTCAGGGATCAAGCATTTTAGAAATAACAACAAACTAACCCTTCAAAACCTTTGCATACAATTCCTCATACATTGGAAGAATACTTTCAATGGAAAAATTCTTTGCTTGCTCGTAGGCATCATGTTTGAACTTCTGAAGTGTTGCTTCATCCGACAAAATTGTGATTGCATTCTTCGCCATATCTTCCACATCGCCAACATTGCTAGTGAAACCAGTAACACCATTGATATTTACTTCAGGCAAACCTCCCGTGTTGGTGGAAATAACTGGAACACGAGATGCCATTGCTTCTAATGCCGAGAGACCGAAACTTTCTGTTTCCGATGGGAGAATAAATAAATCACCTACACTTAATACCTGCGCAGGATTTTGAACTTTCCCCAATGAAATAATATCATCGCAAGTATTCAATTCACGACATAATTTCTCAATGTTCGAACGTTCCGGTCCATCACCCACAAGAATCAATCTCGTTGGTATTTTTTTACGCACCTTATCAAAAACCCTCAAAACATCTTCCACTCGTTTCACTTTTCTGAAATTCGAAACGTGCACCATTAGCTTTTCACCATTCGGTGCAAAAGTGTGTCGATTGCAATCGCGAGTTGCCTGTCCATATTCATCAAGATTGATGAAATTAGGAATAACATCAATGTCTCTTTTTACATTGAAATATTTGTAGGTGTCTTGTTTCAGACTTTCCGATACAGCCGTTACGGCATTTGAATGATTGATCGCAAAAGTAATGACCGGTTCAAATGAAGCATCACGACCAACGAGTGTAATATCTGTTCCGTGAAGCGTTGTAATAAAAGGCAACTGAATGCCACTGTCTTTCAGAATTTGTTGTGCCATATACGCCGCACTCGCATGAGGAATCGCGTAATGCACATGAAGTAAATCCAATTTCTCATTCTTCACCACATCCACCATTCGTGAACTCAATACCAATTCATACGGCTGATAATCGAACAGCGGATAATCAGAAACGACAACTTCGTGATAGAAAACATTTTCTGTATAAGAATCCAATCGAACTGGTTGGGAATAGGTTATAAAATGGATCTCATGTCCCTTTTTTGCAAGTGCTTTTCCAAGCTCTGTTGCCACTACTCCTGATCCACCAAATGTGGGATAACAAACAATTCCAATTTTCATAAAGGGTACCAATTACGAATGTGTACGAATTTACGAATGAATAGTGGATTCTTGTAGTAAAAGAAATAATACAGAATTGGTGCTTGGTGATGAAGAAATTAAGTGATGAAGTGATTGGTTATTTGCTAATTAAACCCATTCAGATAAATCCGCGTAATCCGTGGCAAAACATTTGTGATTGGTGATTACTAATCAGAAATCTGCACATTTGAAATTTGAAAATCACCTTCGTTTCGCTTCCTCCACAATCAAATACATAATCTCTCCCCTGATTCCCATCTTCGCCAATTTATTATGCTCCGCATCGGGATAAACTCTATTCGACAAAAACACAAACACCATTCCTGTTTCTGGATCCGCCCATGCTTGTGTTCCTGTAAATCCTTGATGACCGAAACTGCTCAATGATATACTATCACAAGCTGGATTTGGTTTCTTTGGATCAGCTTCTGGTTTGTCAAATCCAATTCCTCTTCGATTTCCATTTTTAGGAAACTGAACAGTTGTAAATTCTTTCACTGTAACAGAATCAAAATATCGCTTGCCACCATATGTTCCTCCGTTGAGATACAATTGCATCATCACGCCCATGTCATTCGCATTGCTGAACACACCGGCATGTCCTCCTATTCCTCCTAACATTGCAGCACCTTGATCGTGAACATCGGCTTGTAATTGTTGCTTGCGAAATTTAGTGTCGTTTTCTGTTGGAGCGCAACGAGAACTTGGAAAACGCAAACGAGGTTGATAACCCATTGTTGTCAATCCAAGAGGTGTATAAAAATTATTCATCGCATAATCACTCAAAAGCAGGTGCGAATTATTTTCAATGATTTTTTTCAAATAATAATATCCCAAATCACTGTAGAGAAATTTCTTTTCAGGACTCACCGGACTTTCATTGATCGCTTTGTAAATCGTGTCCTTGTAATTCTTGTTAATGAACAAAGAAGGTGCAACATAAGTTGGAAAAGAATCGCTGTATGTTCTTCTGAAAATTTCCTTTTTGAAATTCCCGTTTTTGTCAATGGTTTTCAGGTAAAATGGAATCCATGCTTGCAATCCTGCCTGATGTGCCAACATTTCACGCAATACAATATCTTGTTTATTTGTTCCAACAACTTCTGGCAAATAGCTTGACAATTTTTCATCGATATTCATTTGTTTCAAATCCACCATTCGCATAACCGATGGAACGGTCGCCATGATTTTTGTAACAGATGCAATGTCATACAAATCATTATTCTGTACAGCATGATCGCACGTGTAAGTGAAATAGCCATATGATTTTTTATAAATCACTTTCCCTTTTATGGCAATGAACAATTGACATCCAGGAAATGCTTTTTCTTTCATTCCATTGGAAATGACGGAATCAATTTTTGCCAAGGTATTTCGACTGAAACCAATTTCTTCTGGCATAGTGTATTTCAATCTAACAACAGAAGTTGCTATTCCGGTTCCTGCTTTCCAATTGGTGGTTGACACCGGTAATTTCCCAGATGCAGCAATTCCGCCAAACAATAATTGAGCAGAAATATCCTCAATGTAATCCCGATCTTCATAAGACAGGATGACTGCAGAACATTTTTCAATTCCAGCCAATCCATTCAGAGAATAAGCAGGACCAAACACATCTACCACCACTTTCTTTCCCATTTTCACCAAGGTGTCAATGAGTTTTAAATCCAAATCTCCAATTCCAAAATTATCTTTTGGCTTCTGAGAAATTTTGTGGAGACTCAGAATAATCACATTGTAATTGGAGAGTTTTTTTATCAAGGTATCCCGTTCCGCATTTTTTGCATCGCGTTTAATCGAAAAATAATTCATCGGCGCATAATCACTCAAGCGCTGTTGAAAATCATTGGAATCCTTTCTTCCTACTGCAACAGAAGCAAAATGTATTGTATCCAAACGGTTGAAAGGAAGAATTGAATTATCATTTTTCAATAATGTAACGGATTGCTCAGCAATTTCTCGACATAAAAACTCAGATGAGAATTGATTTAAATCTTTATAAAGCCCAACTGTCTTGATTGTTTTCTTTTTATCAAGACCACACCACTGTTTCACCATCAGAATTTTTCTGCAGCGTGCATCAATTTCTTCTTGAGAAATCTCGCCTTTTGAAATGGCTGTTTTAATCATAGCAATTGCTTTTGTAACATCACCAGAAAAAAGCAACACATCATTTCCTGCAAGCAAAGCTTTTAAATCAACATCGCCGGGACCATAAAAACGACTTACACCTTTCATGTTGAGTGCATCCGTAAAAACCAAACCTTTGAACTGCAATTTATCTTTCAATAATCCTGTAACCACATTTTTCGAAAGCGTTGTTGCTTGATTTGAAGTTGTATCATAAGCAGGAATAAACAAATGCGCCACCATCATACTTCCCAAACCTTGGCGAATTAATTCTTTGAAAGGATACAATTCCAAAGTATCCATTGCCTCTGCACTTTTAGAAATGGTTGGTAATGTTTTGTGTGAATCTGCATCTGTATCACCATGACCTGGGAAATGTTTTCCGCAGGCAAGCACACCATTATCCTGCAAACCTTTCATATACATTGCTGCCTTATTCGCAACCAAATATTTATTTTCCCCAAATGAGCGTGTACCAATAACAGGATTCGCAGGATTATTATTCACATCAGCCACTGGAGAAAAACTCACTTGCACACCAAGGCGTTTGCATTGACGAGCCATGTCTGTTCCCATTTCATAAATCAGGGAATCGTTTTGCATAGCGCCCATGGTCATCTCTCTTGGGAAAATCACACAACTATCCAAGCGCATAGATAATCCCCATTCAGCATCCATTCCGATCAGCAATGGAATTTTCGAAAGTTTCTGATATTTATTGGTCAATGTGGCTTGTCGAACAGGTCCACCTTGCATGAAAATCAAACCGCCAATTTTATTCAGCTTGATCATATTGGTGATTTCAGCAATGTGCTTGGAATCTTTATTCGAAAATGCCGCAATCATAAACAACTGACCAATCCGTTCATCAGGCGTCATTTTTTTCATGAGCGAATCCACCCATTTGCTTTTTTCCTCAATGAAGAACGGAGGAGACAAAGTGTCAAGGGACTTGGGACTGGTGACAATTGATTTTTGAAAATTGCCCACATGTTGTGGACTTCCCAATAAAAGTGGAAATGGAAGAAATGCAATAACAGAAAATATTTTCCAGAAAATTTTATTCATAATTGGTTTGCCCAAAACTATTTGAAGATAAAATCAGACGGTTTTAAAAGTATTCACAAAGCGAATGCCGTTTGTATTTGAAACACAGACTTTTCAACAAAGTAGGTGTTAATGATTGGTAATAATTTTCGCTTCGAAAGAATGTTCGCATTTATTGTGAGATTGCGTTGGTTTGGAGGGATAAGTGTACGAAATAGTATTGGGTATCTTGTATCGGTTATCTTGTAACAAGTTATATTGATTTACTTAAGATAATTTGAGAATTAAATTGAAAAAATCTCAATACGCAATACCCAATACCCAATACTAAAAAGTACCTTTGAAACGAAAATTTCACATTGAACAAAATGCCCGATATCATCCGCCTTCTTCCCGATTCCGTTGCCAATCAGATTGCTGCTGGAGAAGTTGTGCAGCGACCAGCTTCGGCTGTTAAGGAATTGATGGAAAATGCTGTGGATGCCGGTGCAACTTCAGTTAAATTGATTGTGAAAGATGCTGGGCGGACCTTGATTCAAATTGTGGATGATGGTTCTGGAATGTCAGATACAGATGCTCGAATTTCATTTGAGCGACACGCCACATCCAAAATAAAATCGGCAGATGATCTTTTCAATTTGCATACAATGGGTTTTCGGGGTGAAGCATTGGCTTCTATTGCGGCGATTGCCCAGGTGGAATTGAAAACAAAACGGGAAGAGGATGAAATAGGCACTTGCATTTCTATTGAAGGAAGTGTTTTCAAATCGCAAGAAGCTTGTGCCATTCCTACAGGTACCTCTTTCAGTATCAAGAATTTATTTTTCAATGTTCCTGCACGGAGAAATTTTTTAAAATCAGACGCCGTTGAATTCCGTCACATCATGGAAGAATTCGAGCGTGTCGCATTTGCGCATCCGCATATTGCTTTTTCATTGACAAATAATGGCACTGAAGTTTTCAATCTTGCAAAAGGAAATTTGCGTCAACGCATCATCGCGCTCTATGGAAATCCATACAATCAGCGATTGGTTCCTGTTGATGAATCCACAAACATTGTTCAAATTTCCGGATTCATTGGCAAACCTGAATTTGCAAAACGTACTCGTGGTGAACAATTTTTCTTTTTGAATAATCGATTTATCAAGAATGGTTATTTGCATCATGCCGTTCAAGGAGCGTTTGAACAAATGTTGCCACACGATAGTTTTGCTACGTATTTTCTTTTTCTTGAAGTTGACCCACATACCATCGATGTAAATATCCATCCAACAAAAACAGAAGTGAAATTTGAAGATGAGCGAGCCGTATATGCGATTCTTCGTTCCTCCATCAAACGCGCACTTGGCCAATACAACATTTCCCCAAGCATCGATTTCAATCAGGAAATGAGCATGGAAATCCCTTATAATCAAAAGGGCGTTCCTGTTGCACCGGGAATTCATGTCAATCCGAATTACAATCCGTTTTCAAACAATAATCCAGGAATTTCAGACGGGAATAATTTTTCGCAAAAGGAAAAAAGTGTTCCATCGAATTGGCAGGAAATGTTCACCTCTCATATGCAAAAAGAGGATTCTCTTTCTGAAAATTCCATTATGGAAATTAAGGAAGGTGAACAATTACGACATAGCGATCTGGAAAACGCCAATGAGAATAAAACATCCGGCAAGATCTGGCAGTTGCATGAACGTTATATTTTGACGCCAATAAAATCAGGAATTCTTGTCATTGACCAACAGCGTGCGCATGAACGAATTCTTTTTGAAAAATTTCTTCGCTCCATTGAACAACACAATGCACCTGTGCAGCAAATACTTTTTCCTGAAACTATGGAGTTTTCTCCCTCTGATTCGGCAATTGTAACTTCCCTACTCGATGATTTTAATGCGCTCGGATTTGATCTTCGTTCATTCGGAAACAACACTTTTGTCGTGCATGGAATTCCTGCTGGCATGGAAGAAAGCAATTGTGTTGAATTGCTAGACGGTGTTTTGGAAACCTATAAACAAAACGAGCAGGAATTACACATGCAACCAAGGGAAAATATAGCACGTTCAATGGCCAAACAAGCTGCTGTAAAACCAGGTCGATCACTTTCAATTTTAGAAATGCATGCCCTCGCGGATGAACTGTTTGCTTGTGAATCACCATCACATGCACCTGATGGAAAACCTGCATTTATCAATTTTCCAATTGAAGAATTGGACAAACGTTTCAAACGCTAATGAATTACCAAAGATATCGACCCTCTTCGCAAAACAGAATGCCACCAGGTGTGATGAATCTGATGATCATCAACGGCATTATGTTCCTTGCAAAAATTCTTGCCGAAACAAAATTAATTGATCTCGATATTTTGTTCGGATTGCATCATCCTTTCTCACCGGACTTCCATTTTTACCAATACCTCACCAGCATGTTCATGCATGCGAATTTCTCGCACATTCTTTTTAATATGTTCGGACTTTGGATTTTTGGCGTGATGTTGGAAAATGCATTTGGAACAAAACGTTTTCTTATTTATTATTTGATTTGTGGTTTTGGCGCATCAATCATTTATCAATTGTGGGGATCCATTGCACAATACAATAATTTTGTTGGCAACGTCCCTGGAATTATTGAAGCGTTGAAAACATATCCGCCTGGAGGTTATCTCATTGGTGCATCAGGAGCTGTATACGGCGTTTTAATGGGTGCTGCTTTACTTTTTCCAAATACAGAAATGTATATGATGTTCATTCCAATTCCTGTTAAACTAAAATGGCTTGCTATTTTTTATGGAGCAATGGAATTATACAGTTCCTTTAACTTATCCCCTGGCGATAACATTGCTCACTTCGCGCATATTGGAGGAATGATTTTTGGATTTATTCTTGTAAAAATATATTCGCGTAGTAAAACACATTTCTATTGATTACCATTTACCCGATGACCAATGAAAACAATTTTCAAACTTAACCATTGAATCAAAATAAAAACTCATTTTACCTTCGGAGATCTAAATGTTTAACATTCAAAATTTAGAATTCAAAATCTAGCATTTTCATGAGTATCAGCAGAGATATTAGAGTTGGTTTGAAAGGATCTTATGGAGCACTCATCCGCTTGATATTTCTCAATGTGGTGATTTGGTTGGTGCTGAATATTCTTATCAGCATTTTTTCGCTCTCCAAGAACTTTTCCGGGGTTGAATTTGTTTCTGATCTTGTATCACTCCCTCCAAATATTTATCATTTTCTCTACCGATTTTGGACAATTTTCACATACATGTTCGCGCATTTTGGATTCATGCATTTGCTTTCCAATATGCTGTGGCTCTATTTTCTTGGAAGGGTATTTTCCGATTTATTGGGTGGTGCAAGAATGATGGGCACCTATTTTATTGGTGGCTTATGTGGAGGGATTTTATTTATTGCAGTGGAAAATCTCATTCCCGGCGGATCGGAAAGTCCTCCATTGGTAGGCGCGAGTGCGGGTGTGATGGCAATTGTTGTTGCCGTTGCCGCTTACAGCCCCGATTACATGATGTTTCCTTTCGGTTTCGGAATGAAATTAAAATGGTTGGCACTCATTTCATTCATCCTCACTTCCGTCATTGATCTAACGGCTAACACAGGAGGAAAAGTAGCACACATTGGAGGTGCAATTTTCGGAATGATATATGGAACTCAATTGCGAGTAGGAAAAAATTTCCTTGAAAAATTCATGAATATTTTCAGATACAAAAGTGGAAAATTAAGAATTGAACACAGTCGATCCAGATTAAGCGATGATCGAGTTTACAATGACACCAAAATCAGCATCCGAAAACAAGTAGATGAAATATTGGACAAGATTTCACGTTCAGGTTATGATAGTTTAACAAGAGAAGAAAAAGCATTTCTTCAAAAGAATCACGACAAGTTTTGACGAAAGAAATTTTCCTGCAATAAGCGAATTGAGCGAAGAAACAAAACATATAGAAATCCCAAAAGCAAAGAAAAAACTCGGCTGGTTCGGAAGAATTACGCTTTGGTTGAATTGGTTTGTCATTGTGGGATTGGGACTTGCATGCCTATCTCCGTTTGTGAGCCCGTCCGTTTTCTGGCCACTCGCATTTTTTGGATTGATGCATCCTGTTTTTGTTTTACTTAATTTTCTTTTTTTATTGTGGTGGACCATCCGTTGGAGAAAACAGGCATTCTATACTTTGGCAATTCTTTTGTTGAGCATTCCTTATTATGGACAACAATTCCGTTTCCATTTTGGATCGCGTGATAAAGCTCCAGCAAATGCATTTACATGCATGAGTTATAACGTAAAACTTTTTGATTTGTATAATTGGAGTGGGAATAAAAAAACTCGTGGAAAAATGTTTTCATTGATCGAAAAACAAAAACCTGATTTATTAAACCTTCAGGAATTTTTCAATCAGGATTCCGGTGCATTTCGAAACCTCGATTCCTTGAAAAAACTATTGCATCTCCCATTTGTACATGTTGAATATACCATCTCACTGCACAAGGATGACCACTGGGGAGTTGTAACCTTTTCAAAATATCCGATTGTCAATTCGGGGAAAATTGTTTTCAATAATCGTAACAACAATATCTGCATTTATACCGATGTCGTTATTGAAAAAGACACCGTTCGTATTTACAACATGCATCTTCAATCGGTTAGTTTTGGTTATTCCGACTATAAGTTTTTGGATAAAGTTTACAATGGAGAAGATGCGGATTCTGAAGTGGAAAGTTCAAAAAATATTTTACGTCGATTGAAACGAGCTTTCATAAAACGTGCAGGTCAGGCAGAATCAATTGCCGCACATATCGCTTCTTCACCCTATCCTGTAATTGTTTGTGGAGATTTTAATGATGCTCCCGTTTCCTATTCCTACAAAACAATTTCATCTGGACTTCAAGATGCCTATATAGAAAGCGGAACAGGTTTTGGAAAATCTTTTTCAAATCCATTTCCAATTCCCCGCATCGATTACATTTTACACAGCCCAACATTTAATGCATGGGAATTTGAAGTTTTAAAACAGGAAAATCTTTCTGATCATTATCCTGTGGTTTGCAGGATGAGCAAGAAATGAAATTGACATGAACTATTACAGTGAAATTGCTAAATTTATAGTTCAACATCATCACTAATGACCAAAGACCGATTTCCATTTATTTCAGAGGAAGAAAAACGCAAGATCGCAATGAATCGCACCTATACTGAACGGTTTGATTTACTGATGCGTCTAATTCGTATTGACAAAATGTTACGTCAAGCAAAAATTGTCCACCAACCAAATGACTTGAAATAAAACAATGGATTTCGCTGACAAAGAAATTATTGAGTTTT
The DNA here is from genome assembly GCA_903873905.1 of uncultured Flavobacteriales bacterium. Taxonomy (GTDB): domain Bacteria; phylum Bacteroidota; class Bacteroidia; order Palsa-965; family Palsa-965. Next base: position 18,964 of record CAIQQJ010000167.1, on the reverse strand, counting down.
GGAAATCACTTCATATTCATGAAGTAAAATACATTCTTGTTGGTGGATTTGCTGTTAATCTCCATGGCTATTCAAGAAACACTGCCGATCTCGATTTGTGGATCAGAGATGATGCTCAAAATCGTAAAAATTTTCGCGTAGTCATTAAAGAAATTGGAATTGGTGATTTTGAAAGTTTGGAAACAACACAATTTATTCCTGGCGGGTCTACGCTATTATTCAATTCTGGGTTTGAATTGGATGTAATGACTTTTCTAAGTGGATTCCCAGCTGATTCGTTTGATGACGCATATGCGAAAGCATCTATCGCAGCAATTCATGAAATACCAGTCAGATTTCTACATCTCAATCAACTCATTGAAGCAAAAAAGACTTGCGGTAGACCAAGAGATATTCAGGATATAATAGAGCTGGAAAGAATTAGTAGAGAAAAATAAATATTAAACTTTTATTTTTTTCCAAAGAGACTCTCTTCTCAAAATTTTCTGTCAGCTTGTAAATTTTCGATAATTGTTTTTTCTTTTTCGAATGAAGTTTCAAAACATCCTTCTTGTTATGCTTAGAATTCTCTAATAATTCAATGGTAAAATCAAGGTCATGCCATTTCCCAATCGTTTCTTCCAGCTCTTTTAGGTAGGCTACATTTAGTTTGATTTCATTGGAAATTCTCCTATCAAACAATTCATTTACATAAAGTAGATTCTTTAGATTTTTTCGAAGTTCATGCAAAAGTTTAGACTTCATTTTTTTTCGAAACGCTCTCTTGAGCAATTTCACCTGGCTTTCCCCTATCTTTTTTATTTCATGACGATCAGGTTCAATCAGTTTCATAGACGAGTTTTTCTTAGCTGAATTTAGTTTTTTAATAAATGAATCTGTCTTCAAAATAAAACGATTGGACAATTTCTTGATTATCGCCATCCTTTCCATTTCTATTTTTTTATTCTCAATTCCATAACGTTTCAAAAGTTTTAAACTCACATCAGCGCAACGGATTTTCCCGGCCTTTTTGTAGATTTTTTCGAATGGCAAAAACAGATTCTTGATTTTGCCTCTTCCGAATTCATTCTTTTGCAAAAAAAGTATGGCACGCATTTTTTTTACATCAACACGAAACTGATGCAGTTCTTCCAAGTCGCGTGATTTTCTGAAACCGCGCAAATGGCTTTTTGCGCTATTCCATCTTCTCTGGAAATTATCCCTAAGTACATTTTTCCTCTGCATGGCCAAATTTCAATCACGAAATGTAGAATTATATGCGTAAAGTCCACAACAGGTTCGACATTAAAGCAAATGATTCCTGTCAAAAATTCCAAATTGAGGAATAGCCTTACTTTTCCCATGAAAAGCGCTATTTTTGCATTCAAATACAAATCCTAATACCGCCAAGTCGGATCATTTAATATTCATCAATTCCATAATGTCACAAGTAGAACTGATCATGCCGAAAATGGGCGAAAGTGTCGCCGAGGCAACAATCATCAAATGGCTAAAAAACGAAGGTGATAAAATTGCCCTCGATGAACCCATTCTTGAAATAGCAACTGATAAAGTTGATTCCGAGATTCCTTCACCTTTTGAAGGCATTTTGACGAAAAAACTTTTTAAAGAAGGTGATGTCGTTCAGGTAGGAAAAGCCGTAGCGCAAATCAATACTGACGCAAACGCTACCCCTGTAATCAATACAGTTACTGCACCGATAGTCGAAGAGAAAAAACAGGAAATAGTGACGGAGAAAATTACAACTCCTCTCGCTACACCAGTTTCCAATAATCCAATTAAATCAGCAGAATCTTCCCGATTCTATTCTCCCCTTGTGCGCAATATTGCAAAAAAGGAAGGTGTTACTGTTGATGAACTCGAATCCATCACAGGATCAGGAGCAGAAGGACGAGTGACTAAAAATGACATTTTGGCTTTTCTTCCAAACAAAGGCAAACAAACTATTCAAGTTCAAAAACCAATTGTTGAAACTACTATTTCCTCCAATGGAAATGGGGCTTCTGTGAAATCAGAACCTGCTCCTGTTCATGCGCCAAAAATCACATTGATGAATGGTGATGAAATTGTAGAAATGGATCGCATGCGCAAACTGATTGCCGAACATATGGTAATGAGCAAGCATGTTTCACCACATGTGACATCCTATGTTGAAGCGGATGTAACAGAAATGGTGCAATGGCGTGAAAGAGTAAAACGCGATTTCGAAAAACGTGAAAAGGAAAAACTGACTTTTACTCCGCTATTCATCGAAGCGCTTGTGAAAACAATCAAGGATTTCCCATTGATAAATATTTCTGTTGACGGAACGAAAATTATCATTCGAAAAAATATTAATATCGGAATGGCGGCTGCAATGCCAAGCGGAAATCTTATTGTACCCGTAATCAAGAATGCCGATCGGATGAATTTATTCGGAATTACCGCATCCGTGAATGATCTTGCAAATCGTGCGCGTTTGGGAAAATTGGTTCCCGATGAAATTCAGGGAGGAACTTACACCATTACCAATGTAGGATCATTCGGAAATTCTATGGGCACTCCAATTATCAATCAACCTCAAGTTGCTATTATGGCTGTTGGCGCGATTAAGAAAAAGCCCGCAGTAATTGAAACACCGTCAGGCGATACCATTGGCATTCGACACATGATGTTCCTTTCCCATTCCTACGATCATCGTGTTGTAGATGGCGCTTTGGGTGGAAAATTCCTTCGTCGTTTCGCAGATTATCTGGAACAATGGGATGTAAACAGAGAAATTTAATCAAGACGCCTGAGATTCTCAGACATTTTTATTAATTTTTCACTCACTTGTCATTTTTGAAAAATATGAAAAAGAAAATTCTTACTCCAGTCACAGTAATTGCTCTGATAATTATTACAGCATTTACCGGCGTTCCAAAAAGCGCTAGACAAAAAATTGCTCAAGGAGATTCTTTTTTCGCTCAAGATGACTATGTATCTGCCCTAAAACCATATCTCGAAGCTTTTAAGTTGGATCCTTCCAATGCAAATCTTTGCTTTAAAATTGGAGTTTGTAGCCTGAATATTTCTTCCGAAAAACACAATGCTGAAAATTATCTTTTCGTTGCATCGAATGACATTACAGAATCATATCACGACGGGAGTGTAAAAGAACGCCAAGCACCACCAAGCGCATATTATTATTACGCGCAGGCACTTCACCTCGACAGCAAATTCGATGATGCAATTGCAGCATTTGAAAAATACAAACCATATGTTGATCCGAAGGATGCAAAAACAATTGATGATATTAATCTTCGTATCATTTGGTGTAAGAATGGAAAAGAGCTTGTCGCAAACCCTGTAAATATAAAAACTGAAAATATTGGTTCTGGTGTAAATACAGAATACCCAGAATATTCACCTGTGATTTCTGCTGATGAACGCACCTTGAGTTTTACGTCACGTCGCCCTTCTACAACTGGCGGACAAATCGATCCACGTGATGGTATGTACTTCGAAGATATTTACATGAGTACACGCGATTCAAATGGCGTTTGGGGAAAGGCAATTCCAATGGGAAACAACATCAATACGGTTGGAAATGATGCGACAATTGGATTGAGTGCAGATGGACAAAAATTGTTGATTTATAAAGATGATAACGGGGATGGAAACATTTACATCAGCCAATTAATGGGAAACAATTGGCTTACTCCACAAAAATTAACCGAGAATGTAAATAGCAAAGCATGGGAACCAAGTGCCTGCATTACTGCTGATGGAAATACACTCTATTTCACCAGCACTATTCCAGGTGGATTTGGTGGTCGTGATATTTATCGTTCTATTCATTTGCCGAATGGAGAATGGTCGAAACCAACTAATCTGGGGCCGACAATTAATACACCTTATGACGAAGATGCGCCCGCAATTCTTGCTGATGGATCAACTCTGTATTTTGCTTCCAATGGAAATAAATCAATGGGAGGATTCGACATTCTGTTTTCGATTCTTTCACCAGATAGTGGTTGGAGTGAACCGATGAATGTTGGTTATCCAGTAAATTCCACCGACGATGATTTGTTTTTTGTTCCAACACCAGATGACAAGCACGCGTATTATTCATCTGCCAATAGTCACGGTGGGTTTGGAGAAAAAGATATTTGTTTTCTTTCCTTCCCTGAAAAAGTACAATCCAAAGTAACTGTACTGGAAGGTGTCATTTCAAGTATTTTCGGAGGTGTTCCTGCTAACACAATAATTACGGTAACAGATGTTGAAAGTGGGGAAATTGTAGGAACCTATACACCAAACAGCAAGACAGGACGCTACGTAATTGTACTTCCTCCAGGAAAAAATTACAGCATCAGTTACGATGCTGATGGTTATTTATATCAATCGGATAACATTAACATAGTTGATTCCATGACCTATCAGGAAATTGATAGGCCTGTTGAATTAAGTCCTCTAAAAGTGGGTCAGAAAATTGTAGTTCGAAATATTTTCTTTGACAGCGGTAAGGCAATGTTGAAACCAGAATCAAAAACAGAATTAGATAAAATCGTTATGTTGATGACGAAATATCCATTATTGGTTCTTGAAGTTGCTGGGCATACAGATGCAAGTGGACCAGATGAATTGAACTTGAAACTTTCCTTGGAGCGTGCAAAAGCGGTTCAGGAATACCTAGTCCAACATGGCATTGATAAATCCCGTACCAAAACAATTGGTTATGGTGAATCACAACCCATAGCGATTAATTACAATAAAGACGGATCACCCAATAAACGTGGAATGTCTATGAATCGCAGATTTGAATTCAAGGTTCTATGTGTAGATGGTTCATGTATGGACGTGGTGGAGCCAATAAAGGTTCCGGAAAATTTGAAGGACAAAGGCGGGAAATAAATTTCCAATTCCCATTTACAGATTGATTTTTTTAAGAGCAGTCCCAAAATGTATATTTCTACGAAAGGAAGTATACAGGATTCCTTATTTTCTAACGTGAGGGAATAGCTACACAAGGATCATCAATAGCCTATAATTCATATAGGATTATTTAACATTTATAGCACTTTCAATATTCCATGTATATACCTCTAATAGCTACTTTAGCGTAAATATCTAACTCAAAACAGCAGCCTCAAAATATTTTAGAATCAAATTTCAATCTAAAAACAAACTAAATTTTTTTTCATGAAAACAACTCGACGCATCAACAAATTGTCAATCATTTATGTACTTGCGGCAATGAGCTGCTACTTTGTAATTAACGGATACCATGCAGGACCCGCAGCGAATGGCTACGATTGCACAGGGGCTGAAACTGGCTTAGGCAATCCCACTGGATGTAGTTGTCATGGTTCTGCTGTAACTGGAATTGGTGTTACAATTGAATTGGACTCTGTTGGAGTTCCAACCACACATTATGTTGGTGGAATGAGTTATACTGTGAAAATATCTGGCATAAACAATACCACAACCTCACTTCCAAAATTTGGATTCCAATTGGGATCAATTCTCGGAACCGCTGCAATGACAACTCCTACAAATGCGGGAACTTGGTCTACATCTTGCCCTCCAAGCACCCATTATTCCGCACCATCAGCAGGAAATTATGTAGTTGGTCTTGTAGAGCAAAGCACAGCACTTACCGCAACCACTGGCACAGGTGGAAATGGTTCAACTTATGTGGAAACATTTAACTGGACAGCTCCCGTTGCAAGTACTGGAACCATCTCCTTTTGGGGAGCTTTAAATGCCGTAAATGGAACAGGTAGTTCTAGTGGCGATAAGTACAATATTAATCACGTAGCTATTTCTGAGTGGCCAGCTACCAATGCTGTTTCTTCTATTGAAAGCATTAACTCCGATATCAATGTATTCCCAAATCCAACCAATGACAGAACAACTATCAGTTATCAACTTGCTTCTGACTTCGTAAAGGGAGAAATTCGTATTACAGATATCAATGGAAACATCGTTGAAACGCTACCTGTTTCCAATGGAAGCACGAACATGACTGTTGATTGTACAAGTTATGCTCAAGGTGTTTATTTCTTCACACTTATTGTAAACAAAGAAATAATAGGGACAAAGCAAATTGTAAAGTCAAATTAAAATATTGAATTCATTTTAGGTTTAAAAAGAAAGCTCCTCAAAATTTGGGAGCTTTCTTTTTAAATAAAATCAGATTGGATTTTCAGTACTAATTCCCCTTTTCATTGGGCTTCAAACATTCCTCAATCAGAATTACAAAGTTTTTTATTTTTTTGTAAGTCAAAATATCTTACGCATTTCAAAACTGGGGTTGGTTGCAAAATAATCCTTGGAGAAAAGACACATTTACTTTTAAGATTCAATACCTCAATTTAGACCAAAAAAACATATCTGATATTGATCAAAATAAGACTGTATAATCCATAGAAAGGATTATTTTTGTGCATTACCGTATTCAGGTAAAATGGTGTATTTCCTATGATATTGAAGCGAATCCCCCTATTGCTGTTGATTTTTTGTGGAAGTTTTGCCATTAAGGCACAAACGCCGTCCCCAATTCCTGGGAATTACAAAGAAAATTTTTTACAGGGCAACCAATTAATCGAGGAGCAAAATTGGTTAATGGCTTTGGCTTATTTCAAAGAAGCCTACAAAGTTGATTCCACCAATGCCAACATCAATTACAAATTGGGTGTTTGTTATCTGAATACAACTTCTGAAAAACAAAAATCACTTTCTTATTTACGCATTGCCGCCCATGGAATTACTAGAAATTACGATCCATTCGATGCACATATAAAAAAGGCACCTGAGAATACATTTTATTTTTTAGCACAAGCTTACCATTACAATTACCAATTCGACTCTGCTATTCAGTTTTTTGTTTCCTATAAATCAATTTTAGGAAATCGTGATCCAGAAACAACTCGCAATATTGATATGCGAATCAATTGGTCAAAAAATGCCAAAGAGTTTATGGCTTCTCCATTACCCGTTACCATCACAAATATGGGTGATAGCATTAATGGATCTAGTCCTGAATACGGTCCCGTTATTTCTGTCGATGAGAATACGCTGATATTTACTTCACGACGTACGGGTGAAATTGGAATTGATGGCCAGTATTATGAGGATATTCTGATTTCCGAGAAAAAAGAAGATGGTACATGGACAACAGCTCGACCAATTAGTCCATACATAAATACTGTCACTAACGAAGCTTCCATTTCACTTTCTACTGATGGAACCATATTGTTCATTTATCGGGATGATAATGGTGGCGATATCTATACCAGCACAAGTATGAATGGTGCATGGATGTCTCCTGTTCCAATGGGTGGAGAAATCAATACCAAATATTGGGAAACACACGCATGCCTTTCTGCAGATGGGAACACACTTTATTTTGTAAGTGACCGCCCGGGTGGATTTGGAGGTCGAGATATTTATCGCGTTGTTCGACTCCCAAATGGTGCTTGGTCAAAGGCTTTAAATCTTGGTCCTACTATTAACACCTCAGCAGATGAAGATGCCCCATTTATTCATCCTGACCAGCGCACGTTATTTTTCTCATCAACAGGCCATAAATCAATGGGGGGATTTGATATTTTCTTCACCGCCAAAGACGACTCGGATCACTGGACAGAACCTTTTAATATGGGTTATCCAATCAACACTCCAGATGACGATATTTTTTACAACACTTCACCTGATGGAAAGCGTGCCTATTTTTCGTCTGTTCGACAAGGAGGGTTTGGGGATAAAGATATTTATGAGGCTGTACTTGACGCTCCGAAATCACAAGGACTTACCTTGTTGAAAGGAAAGATTTACAATGCTGATGGATCGCCTCTAACACAGAGAATCGACATTGTTGTAACAAATAGTCTTGATGGCACTTTGAATGGAAATTACAAACCCAATAAGAATGGAAATTTCACTATTGTCCTTAGTCCTGGAAATACATATCAAATCAGCTATTTGGTAGATGATAAAGAATTCTCCAATGAAATTATAGATATCCCTGCAGGATCAGAATTTGAAGTTATTGAGCGTGCAATTGATTTGCGAGATTTGGTTTTGGGGAAAATAACGCCGGACATTGCCCAGGATTCAATCAAAGCCTCAATAAAAAATCTCCCTGGGGATTCGCTTCTCCCAGGTGTTCGTCCAAAAAATTGGAAAGCGGAGTTGACAGCAACTCACAATCTAAGTTTCTCCATGTTTTTCAAATACAATGTTTCTGAGATTGATCCAAACGATGCCGATTTCAAAACATTTATTGACAGTTGTGTTACGCACATCAACAAATTCGGAGAAATCAGTTTCAGAATTACAGCTTCTGCTTCACAGGTACCAACGAAAAAATTCAAGGACAATAAAGATCTAGCAGCTGACCGCGGAGAAAAAACAAAAATTGTAATTGAGAAGGCTTTGATCGCAAGAGGAGTTGATATGACGAAAGTGCATTGGGTAAAAATCAATTCATATGTGCTTGGACCGCAATACAAAACAGATTACCAGAAACGCAAACAACTCTACGAACGTTATCAATACGTTAAAATTAGAGGATACTAAAATTCTTTTTTTACCTTCAATACTAGCGGTACTCCTCTAGAACGCTTTTTCAATTTTGGCTGTTTTTGAACGGAAAAACCAATGGAGATTTTACTATTTTTACAAAGTGAGTGCACTTTGGAGCAATTTTTGTAAATTCATCGTGAAATAACTTCCATTATTTGTGAAAGCAGTGAAGTTGTATTGTTTTGTTTTGATCCTGATAAGTTCTTTCGGACTTTCGGCTCAACCAAATGGTGGCGGTATTCCCGACTCGGATCTTGCGGCTGAACATTTCTCGCACGGAAATTACACAATGGCACTTCCGATTTATCTTGCCTTACTCAAAAAAGAATATACAAATTACGATTTTAATTTCCGCACCGGAATTTGTTATTTGAATACAAATGGTCACAAGAAAGAAGCCATTCGTTATTTCGAATATTGTACAAAATCGCCCAAGGTTGAAAATAATGTTTTTCTTTATTTAGGGAAATCCTATCAAATTGCATTGCGTTTTGATGATGCGATAAAAGCGTTCGATACCTATAAATTAAAAGCAGATAAAATTGGTAAGGCTGATGCCGACCATTACATTGAACAATGTAAAAGCGGAAAAATGCTTGTCGCAAATCCAATGGATGTGACATTTAATAATCTCGGAAAAGATGTCAATTCTGATTTGCCAGATTATTATCCCTTCGTTACATCTGATGAATCGATGTTGATTTTCACTTCACGTAGAAAAGGAAATGTTGGAGCAACGTCAGTGGAAATGGACGGATACTTTGCTTCAGATATCTGGGTTTCAAAATCGGTCAATGGTGTTTTTGCAAAACCAAAAGGCGCAGGTCCTGGAGTAAATGGACAATTTGATGAGCAATGCACAGGACTGTCTTCCGATGGGAAATTGATGACCGTTTATGTGGACAACATCACTGAACTGGGTGATATTTATTCATCGACGTACAAAACCTCATTTTCAAAAATAGAGAAATTGCCTTCCCCTGTGAATGATGAATTTGAAACTGCCGGAGCATTCGCTCCAGATGGAAATACAATTTTCTTCGCTAGTAAACGAAGCACTGGACAAGGAGGAACGGATATATACATGTGCAGAAAATTACCAAACATGAAATGGGGATTGCCTATTCCAATTACGGTATGCAACACACAATACAATGAAGATTTTCCATTCATGGCTCCCGATGGTAAAACACTTTATTTTTCCAGTGAAGGACACAATAGCATGGGTGGATTCGATTTGTTTTATACCATTTGGGATCAAGACAACAATACATGGTCTCAACCAAAAAATGTTGGCTATCCAGTAAATTCTCCTGAGGATGATTTGACAATTAGCTTCACAGATAACAATCGTGTTGCATATATTTCCAGTGATCGTGATGGAGGAATTGGCGATTTGGATATCTGGAGAGTTGTATTTAATGAAATCCAAGCGAGTTCATTTACAACTGTAACAGGAAGTATTATTCTTGCCGACTCCACTATAAAAAAAGCTGATTTAGTGATTTCTGTTACCAATACCGCAACAAAAGAAGATGTTGGGACATATCGGCCAAATCCAAATACAGGAAAATATGTAATGGCACTTCCTCCTGGAAAATATACCATAACCCTTAACGCTCCTGGATACAAACAATTTAATGAAAACGTAATTGTATTTGATATCGGTCCTCAAGGGGAAATGAGCAAGGATATCCTTCTTGTAAAACAATAGCTTCAGTGAAATAGATAGATTTTTTTCTATTCATTGATAATTTACAATCAACTTTTCTCTTCCCAAATCATTACCAAATTCACAATCACTTCTGCTGCTTTTTCCATGTCTTGCACTGCAGCCCATTCTTGGCGTGAGTGAAATGCATGTCCGCCTGCGAAAATATTTGGACATGGTAATCCCATAAAACTTAAGCGTGAACCATCCGTTCCACCACGAATACTTGAACAATGTGGAGTAATTCCTGAACGCTTAATCGCTTCAATGGCATTTGCTACAACTTGCGGATTTTTATCAAGTACCGATTTCATATTTCGATATTGTTCCTTTACTAAAAGATTGTAAGATGAATTCGGATAATTTTTCATTACACCTCTAATTGTTGTGGAAAGTAAATCTTCCATTTTGCGTAATTCATCGTCATTGAATGCACGAAGAATAAAATTAACTGTACACTGCTCCAACGTTCCACTCAAAGAAGTGGGATGAACAAAACTTTGTTTAGCAGCGGTTGTTTCTGGCGAATTTCTATCCTTCGGTAATTGATCAAGAATTGCAGCGGCAATCTTCAACGCATTTTCCATTTTACCAAATGCAAATCCAGGATGTGTGCTTACTCCGTGAATGACAAGATTTGCACCATCAGCAGAAAATGTTTCATCTTCAATATGCCCCAATGATTCTCCATCGATCGTGTAACCGAAATCAGCACCAAGTCTTTTCATGTCCACATTATCCACACCTCGACCAATTTCCTCATCAGGCGTAAATAGAATTCTAATTTTCCCATGCTTAATTTCAGGATGTCGAAGGAGATGATTCGCAGCGTCCATAATTTCAGCAATACCTGCTTTATTATCTGCTCCAAGCAAGGTTGTTCCGTCGGAAGTAACAATATCATTCCCGATTTGATTTTTCAAATCTTCATGATCAGCAAATCGGATAATCTGATTCACATCACCAGTCAGTTCAATATCTTTTCCCTGATAATTTTTATGAATAATTGGATTCACATCTTTTCCGCTGCAATCGGGTGAAGTGTCCATGTGCGAACATAAACATAGCACAGGAACTATTTTTGAAGTGTTTGAGGGAATAGTAGCATACACATATCCATGCTCATCCATCTCCGCATCAGAAATACCAATGGCGATTAGTTCCTCAACCAAAATTTTACCAAGATTTTTTTGTTTTTCCGTAGAAGGGCAAGTAGGAGAATTAGGATCTGATTGTGTGTCAATTTTCACATATTTCAGAAATCGTTCGAGTACGGTGTGATTAATTTTCATGCTCAAAGTTAATCAACGAAATGAAATTTTTGATTTATCAAAAGGAGTCTTTTTTAAAATCACATTTTCTTGACGATCCTCGTCCCCTATTCGTGTCTAGCCCTCTTTTCAGTATCTTTGAAACCATGCGCAAATTCATCGTCATAAGTATTTTTTTCGCTTTGATATGGTCATGCACCAGCAATCCTAAAAATAGCAATAACGGAAAGGATAGTCTTGCTGATTCTTCAACAATTGCAAACACTTCAAATGACACTTTTCGAATTGACAGCGGAAATTCTGTTACAACTTATTATGATTGTGCTGTTTTAAATCGGCACATTCCCTCTGATAGCGACCAACTACAAATTCGGAATGATCTTTCCCAATTAGTCCACTGTGGCATTGACAGTTTCGATTTTCTTTATGTTCTTCCAAATCTTTTCCCAGGATGGATGAGTGAAAATCATGTTCAGGGAAATAAAAATGTTACTTATTCAGATTTCCTAAAACATCTTGAAGAATTCAGAACTACTGAAGCTTACAGAGAACTACACGTAAGAGTTCAAACCCTCGACAGCTTGCGCTCAACTCCTTTCGATATTCACAAAGTATATGCAATGAAACCCACGCTTGGAAAATTGGGATTCACCGAACCCGAATGGGAAATGTTTTCTGGATTTGCACAAACCTATCCTGTACCTAAGAAAGGAATTTTTACTTGGGGAAATATGCTGGAGGCTTTTGATAAATATAAACCGAAGTAGTGATTGAGATATGCAGTAATGAAGTAATCTAATCAACAATTACTAATCAACAATCACCCGTTCCATTTAAAATGAAACTTCAACAGCTGATTTTTTTTCTTCCTTTTTTTATTCTTTCCTGTGGAACTCCTACTAATAATGAAAAAATAAATTCAGTCACCCACATAGATCCGTTTCGTGAAGTTGTCTTGAAAATGCGCAGCGTGGGATTGATTAAAAACATTTCAGACACGAAACTTGATTCCTTGATTTCCATTTACAAAACTGATTCCGTCAATGGCTTGAAAGAATTACTCGTTGCGAGTGGCGATTTATTGAAAATTCATGTGCGTTTGAATGGTAGAAAACTGGAACAAGTTTATCAAAACATTTGTGATACGATTGGTGCAAAATATCCTCAACTGAAATGTGATGAAGTACAAACTTCCATTATACCCAGCGCTGCTGGACTGAAAGATACAGATTGCGTCTTGATAAGATTTCGTTTTGGAAATACTTGGTATGAACGACAACTTTATTATTCCAAAAACTGGGAAGTGGATGATTTTGTTTATCGCTTGTTTAATCGAATGCTTGCCGATTCAGGGAATAAACTACGCTTACACTTGGTAAAATTCACTTGTACGGATTGTGCACAAAAACAAGATCGTTACATGGGAAGCACAGATGTTTCAAAATATGGTTACATCATGCTGAATAAAATGCAAGAAGATTCATTGCTCACCATTGATGGTTTACAAATGGAACCCGAGCATGAATTTTCACTATTTACATCGCAAGAAGTGGATGCTCAACTAAAAAAGTTTGAAGCATCAGGACTCGTTCAGTCCATTGGAGAAAAATGGTATTCAAAAGTGAAAATGGATATTCATCAGAGTTCCATTTACAACATGCAGAACATGTATGAATACATGGATACACTTTTTGCACAAGCACAATTTGATACCCTGAATGATTACAATCCGTATCAGGAAATCCTGCAAAACCTTTCAAGAGTTTCAAGGGGAAAATTCATTCCTGATCAAATTTTGGATGACATCACCACTTCCACTTCACACAAAGTTCGCTTCACATTTAAAGGCGATGGCTATGAATTTGATGCTGAACAAAAATCAGGATTGTATTTCACAGGAATCATTGATGATGTGAACAAAGCTTTGGATGATCAAAAAGTTAAGGGTGCCTTTTACACTGTTAATACAAGAGATCAAATGTGCACTTTGATTTATATTGATGATGACAAGATTGAAAAAGTAAAGGCCTCTGGATTTTTTCCTGAAATCAACAAAGGACTTCCGAAAGAAATGAAAGATCGGTATGCAATGGCGCCAACGCAGTAGTTAGTAACATGGCCAAATAGATAAAGTCATTTTCATTTTATACGTAAAAGACCAGGCTCTCAATCGCGATTTTTATGCTTCCACATTAGTGGATGAAATCAATTTTGAATGTTCCCGAAATGACCAAATTGAATTGATATCGGAAGTTAATTTGGGTTTAATGCCATAAAATAATATTACCAAAATCATTTCGCCCCCCTACACGATCCTGTCACTACCAATGAAACACCTCGGTGTTAACTTTATTTGTCTGTGGGGCATCCAGAAAATAATATTAAACGTTCAATTACAGCTGGAGGGAAAATGGTGAATTAAATTTCAAAAAGGGATTGGGCTAATGTTGTTGGATATATATATCGAATAAGGATGGAAATATTGTTGCAATTGCCAAGAAAGTATAAATTCCTTTTTAGTTTTTGATAACTCCATTTTAAACTAAAATTTAGTTTCTTACTTTATCATTATGATTCTTACCATTACCATTTTTTACGATCATAATATACCATAGCAAAATAGCGGATGTCATTGCTACGGTTGATGCGTAATAAAAAAGTTTTTCTGGTTCTTCCCACTCAGTAATTTTCTGCACCATAAATACGGAGAGAAAAAGCACAACAGACTTCGCAATATGCGATTTCAAATCGTCAATGCTATCCATTTTCAACCATTTCAGAAGCGCAACCTCCTCGACAAATAATTTATAAATACCAACTGCAAAAATATAAAACACAATGGATAGTAAATAAATTTCAATGATGACAAAGAAATTCGCTGATAATAAAATTGTGTCAACTGCTCCACCCTCCTGAACCTCATCAATTATTCTCATAACAATCCAATACAACTTTGCAATTCCTATCAAAATCAATAAGGCGGAAGAAATGTAAAGAACAATTACCCCAAGCAATGCTATCCACTTGCTATTACCTAATAATTTTCTGAATAATACTTTCCTTTCGAGATTCATAGGTTCAAATATATTTTCCGGGATTATACAATCATTTTATTTCAAAAATGGAAAAAGAAAATAGTGATCGGAGTGATATAGATCAAAAAAGCAATTGATCTTTAATCCATCGACAATTTCAGAGTTTGGAAATTACATGAATGACTCTTTCATCAAAACAAAAAGGCATCCTGTTTTTTAGAAAGGATGCCTTTTGTCGTCTGTATCGTTATTGTCAAGACCAATAACGGTTGACTTTCCCGCAATAAAACAATATCCATTTCGAAACAAAGTTTCTACCAAAAATGATCTAGAACGATCAATGCCTAAAAAGCAACCAAAGTTTCGACCTCCCTATTATATTATTTTAAAGAAGACAGTACAAATCTTGCAAAAGAAAAGAATCGAGCCAGTGACCGATTGCATATAAAGGGGTGATTGTTTACACCAAATTTATTTTTCATGGTGCAGTTCAATGAAAGTCATTCTTTCAAAATTATTCTAAAAAAGAATCCTTCCTTTTCATAATCACAGCAAATGATCCAAGGTCCTAAAAAACATTACATCCTTTTATCCCTTATCCTTAAAATTGAAAAGCCACCGAAATAATTCAGTGGCTTTTCAATTTCTGAGCAGCAAGAAAAAATATTATTTCCCCGCAGGTTCTGGAGCTTCCTTACTTTCCTTATGTTCTTTTTTGTGTTCTTCTTTTTCCGCTTGCCATTTTGTGTATTGTTCTGGAGTGAGAACAGTTTTTACATTCGTATCAAACTCATCCATGATTTTTTTTCTTGCCGCTTGATTGGCCGTATTGTCGGTGGATGCTTTAGCTTTTAAATCATCCATCTTTTGCGCACGCGTAAGTGCGAAAGCATGAATTTTGGCCGCTTGGTCCGCAGTAAGGCCAAGTTCTTTCGTCATTCGGTTGGTGCCGTCTGTCGCTCTTTCTTCTGGGGATTTTTCCTGTTTGGCAGGTCGCTGTTTTTCATCGGTTTTGGGAGCTACTTGTGCGAAGGAAAAAGAAGCGGAACCTACTATCAGCATGGCAATAAATAAAATCTTTTTCATAATTTTTTAGTTTGATTAATTACATGTCAAAGATCGAGCATTTATTATGCCATAAAAACGTTTTTACCGTTTTTTAACGAGGTTGCAAGTGAGAAAATATTTTAATGAAAAGATGAGCAATTTTCATTTGTACGAATTCTTGACAATTCAACGAAATAAAAAGAAAATGATTCGTGAAAATAAATAGTGTGATTATAAAACCCTTCCATAAACCCCAACCAATTCTCCAAATCCAATAATGTGCGAATCCATTTCATTCACCAAATCAGATTTCAAAGATCCTCTCTTGAGTTCTAACGTATCATCTAACGCATAAACCCTAAAAGAATACCGGTGCTTTCCATTAGGCGGTGCCGGTCCATCATATCCAATATTCCCAAAATCATTTTTCCCTTCAAGTCCTGGTGCACTATCTTCTTTTATTGTAAAAATTGGAGGAATACTCCACTTGATTGTTGCTGATGGGGAAATATTCCAAACGAGCCAGTGAACCCATGTCTTTCCATACGCATCGGGATCTTCAACAATTATCGCAAGACTTTTTGTTTCCAAAGGAATATCTTCAATAACCATTTGAGGATTTACATTCTCACCATCGCAAGTGTAACGCGGTGAAATCAAAGACATAAATGAAAATGCTGGACTGGAAACTTTCAGCATTTTTATTTTTTCTTTTGTTGGGGCTGAAGAATTTTGATTCATTTTTTAATGGCTTTAATTACAACAAACGAACCTTTTCCATAGCCAGGTTTTGATGGCTCAAAATTCTTTATTTCATCGAGACTATGAAAAAGAGTTTGAGCAAAATCAAAATTCCCAAAGCCCGTTTCTTGCAACCGCTCAACCAATTTTCCCGTTGAATAAAAAATGGCTTGGTGATAAAATAAACTATCCGCTCTTTTCTCCTCATAGAACTTACCGATGGCGCTGTCTTTTTCAATAAAACCGATGACCAGTCTTCCTCCAGGTTTCAAAACCCTATTTGCTTCTCGAAAAGCCTGAATGATATTGAAAAAATAACTTACGCTTGAAACCATCAATACAAAATCGAAACGCAAATCCTTATAGGGTAATCTTTCTGCAATTCCCTCCATGGCTTCAATGCCACGATCTATTGCAAGTGCTCGCATGCCTGCAGCAGGTTCAATCCCTTCTTTAATACCAAGCGCTTCTGAAAAACGTCCTGTGCCCAAACCAACTTCAATTCCAAAACTATTTCCTTCAGGAAGCATATCTCTCAATGCTTCAACTTCCGATATAAATACTGCAGGATATTTTTTAAACCAAGAATCATACTCCAACACGTTTTTCTCAAAAACATTTGTCTTTATCATCTTATTTATTTTTGTTGTTGTAAACATAAATGACTTGTTTTTGAGAGCCAATGTAATTCGTCACTAGTAAACATGATAATAAGCTAATAAGAATAGGAAGCGGATTTCTTTTGATGAAACATACTACACTCAAATAATACTGAGAAAATAGTTTTTATTCTTTTGTTATTGGATAGCCTGCTTCAGTCCAAGCTCGCAAACCTCTGTCGAGCATTATTATTTTACAAAACCCTTGTGTTTTCATATACTCAGCCGCTTGAGTGCTTCGTCCTCCTATTGCACAATAGACATAATATGTTTTGTGCTTTTCAAGTTTTGCAATTTTCTTTTCAAAATCACTTGCACGAAAATCTATGTTGACCGCACCTTTAATATGACCACTTATAAATTCATCCGAAGTTCTTACATCGATAAGTGTACCATCATGTTTTGCAAGCATTGCTTTAAAAGTGGCAGTGTCAACTTTATTAACAATTGTATCACACTGTTTTTGTGCAAATGCTTCAATGAAAATAAGAGTGAAAAATACAATATGGAAAGCGCGCTTCATAATAGGCTAAATGATTTTCAATAAATTTCAAGAACGGAATTATCGCAAATAAAAAAACTAAAATCATCATAATAATGCCACTTTTTTTATAGTCTTCACTTGGGGATAAATTTTATCTATCTCATTTTTCAATCTTCTGATCAGGAGTTTCTTCACCTTATTGGTTTTATGATTTGCCTTTGCCAATTCCAATGGCGCAAGCAGACAAACTTTTTTCAACTTTGCATCAAAAGCCGTATGGTGTTCTTCCACAAAATCAATAAATGAACTGAACGCAATTTCTGGATCGCTATTTTCCTCATCGCAATAATCGAATTCCATCCCAACATAGTAAGCCACATCCGTTCCAAATTCATCTTTATGTTTTTCAGAAGGAACAAGTTTTTTCCTCACGATTTCGTATAGTGTTCTTTTTTCCTTTTTGGTAATCGTGCCATCAAAATCGGCAACTGCATACAGAAGTTTTCCCAGTTCTGAATAAAATTCCTGATATAACATGGTGTGAATTTTTATGATTAGTTTCTAAATGTTTTTTATTCCAATGCTTTGTAAAAAATGTCAGATAATATTTCTTCACATGTTAAAAGAACTCAACACTATTTCAAGACCCCCCGCTAACCACAATCACTTCATCACTCATTTACAATTCAAAAATACTTGAGCAATCTGAAATGGTAATTGATCCTGATCACACCAATACGTAACAGATTACATAATCGCATTTCTTTTTCTTCCTTATATCATGTAATGGGAATCAATTCCTCTGATGACCAAGATTATGTGCATTTGAATTTTGCTTGGATATTTTTGTTTGACACTTGCTAAAATAAAATGTCATGAATATATCTGAACAATTAAACCACAGAAAAATAATTCTCGAAAGTTTTTGGATCAAGTTTCTTCTTCTGATTTTAGTTTTATTCTTGATTTCCATTTTGATTGGGCAGACAATGCCACAAGAAAACACTTTCGATTCAACGACTCACGAAAAATTGCTGCAGAAAATAAAATTGCCTTCTCCAAATTTGGAAAGCAAAACATCCATTGAATATGCACTCAATAAGCGCAGATCAATAAGGAACTATAAGGAGGAACCCATTTCGCTACAAGAAGCATCGCAATTATTATGGGCAGCACAAGGTGTAACCTCTCCTGATGGCGCACGAACGACTCCTTCAGCAGGTGCATTATATCCTTTGGAAATATATTTGGTGAGCAAAAAAATAGATGGCCTTTCCGAGGGTGTATTTCAATACAACCCCAGTGATCATTCGCTTTCCAAAATTTCAAATGGAGACAAACTCAACACTTTGTGTGCTGCTGCATTATCACAGGAAAGTGTAAAGGAAGCACCTGCAATAATTGTGATCACGGCTGTTTTTTCAAGAACAACTTCGAAATATGGTGAACGAGGAAAAAGATATGTT
>CAIQQJ010000166.1 GCA_903873905.1 uncultured Flavobacteriales bacterium | reverse complement strand
GATACTGGTTTTGTTGCCAAGCTGGAAGTTTGTCTTCCGTCGAGCACTGGCCCAAATTATTTTGGAATAAGGAATCTTCCAACAGGGGAATTTCGCCTTGTAAGTATTGATGCTGTCACTGGAGTTTTTTCAACCATTAGCACAACTTCAGTTCTTAACCAAGTCACGGCTCCTGACAATTCTGTTATTACTCTCAATAATCAAATTTGGTTTGGAACGAATGATTGGAATAATTCGAATCATTATTTGTACCATGTGAATACTAGCAATGGTCAGTTTGCCAAAGCGGATAGCATACCTATGGCAAGCGGCAGCAATTACATTTATCTTTTCTACAATTGCATACGCGATACAGTATTTGGCATCATTGCAGGGAGTTCAAATTTTGTGGGAGCAGAGTTGATTAAAATTGGGCAGAATGGGCAATTGATTCATACTGGAAATTATTTAAATGCCCCAGGCACTTGTTATATTTCTGACTATACCATGCTTCCCGATGGAAGGTTATATTTTCGCGGTACGGGTAATGGCGCTTATATTTTAGATTCAATATCCACAACGACCAACCTGATGCCTTTTTCTGGCACTGCTGATATTAAATTGTGGGCAGCTCCGCGCATGTCATGTTATACAGCTTGTAATTCACAAGAAGGCGTGAGCGAAATTCCGAACGATCAATTTATTTCATTGTATCCAAATCCTATTGAAGATGGCTTTTTCACTCTGAAAATGGAAGGAGAAATGAAAGTGGAAATAATAGATTATTCAGGACGCGTAGTGCTGATGGAAAATGGCAAGGATGAAATTAGGCTGAACGTATCCACTCTTCCCGCCGCAATGTATGGTGTGCGGATTAGTTCAGGAGAGAAAATTTCGTTTGGAAAAATTGTGGTGTTGAAGTAAAAAAATGGCAGTTAGAATTACTGCATTCTAAACTTCAGAAAATTCCCAATCAAGTTTTTACCATTTTCATTCGAAACTTCTGGATGAAATTGTACGCCCCACAAAGGCAACACGGGATGACGCATGCATTCGTTTGTGTAGGAAATTGAGGTTGCCAAATGAATAAATCCAGCAGGAAGCGAAATTCCTTCTGTATGATCTTCACTCATGATTGTTTCCGGGAAAAGTCCTTCAAATAAAACATCTTGCTTCAACACATGAATTTTATTCATCAAACAAATTTTCTCTCCGCGGAAAATAGTTGCACCGTGCAAAATTCCCATTAATTGGTGCCCGAAACAAATTCCTAGAACAGGAATTTTTCCTTCTTTCACAAAATTGAATTTTTCAATAAAAGGCTGGTGATCAATTTCGGTGAACATCGCTGGTGAACCACCGAAAATTATTTTGGAAGATTTTTTCAATTCATCAATGGAACATTCATTCCAATTCACAACCCTATTTTCTTTTCCACATGATGTAACCATCTCTGAAATGAGAGGCGTTTTGCTACTGCCAAAATTTACAATTGTGATCATAGTAAGTTCTCCAATTTCATTTCAAAAAAAGACGTGAGACCAATTTCAAATTTCAGTCTCACGTCTTTCGATTTTTTTTTTAAAGCTTATTTTATTTCGGTTTTTTAACCGGTGTTTTTACTGGCTTAATTGCTGGTTGTTCTAGCGGTCCCATAGATGCAAAGTCAATGATTAACATTTCTACGCGACGGTTTTTCTGACGGCCAGGCTCAGTGGTGTTCGGAGCGATTGGACGGGTTTGACCAAAATATTCAGTTTTGAGATGAGAGGCAGAAGCTCCTTTGCTCACCAAATATTTTTTCACCGACTCGGCACGTTTTTTAGAGAGCGTCATGTTCTGCGCAGGATTACCAACATTGTCTGTATGGCCACTGATCTTCAAAGCCCACTCAGGATGTTTTACTAATAATGCAGCGAGCTCATCAAGTGCTGTAAAGGATGTTGAACGGATAACATCTTTACCCGATTCAAATTCCAGATTGTCGAATGCTTTCTTCACAACTGCTTGTTCTTCCTGCGTCAATACGATAATCACATCTGTAACTACAACTGGTTTCAATCCATTTCCGACAGGTTTCGGAATATCGAATCGGAACAGTCCATCAGCTTGTGAACGAATCGCACGTTTTGGTGAATTGTTGACAATGACTTTCACTTCATTCACTCCAATTGTTTTGTCAGCATCTCCATCGAGACGGAATACGCAAATTGAATCGCTTGGTAAACTTTCGTAAGTAAAGCTGCCATCTTTCGCTTGTTTTGTTGATTTCAAACTTTGACCTGCAAGATCAACAAGGTTCAATACGATTTCAGGACATCCTTCATTTTCAACCGGACCTGGTTTGTCTGGACACAAATCAATTTTATCCATTACGCCATCACCATCTCTGTCAGGACATCCTTTGAATTGTGGAAGACCAGCTTCGTCTGGACAATCGTCGTCTTTGTCAATGATTCCATCTCCATCTTTATCAGGACAACCATTGAATTTTGCAAGACCTGGATCATCTGGACAAGCATCTTGCTTATCAGTAATTCCATCACCATCGCGGTCAGGACAACCGTTGAGTGATTTCAAGCCTGGCTCATCAGGACATAAATCTTCAGAATCTTGCACATGGTCACCATCACGATCAGGGCAACCAAGGAATTCCCAAACGCCAGGAATATCGATGCAATGATCTTTTTTATTCGAGACTTTATCCTTGTCTTTATCTTTTGGTTCCTTATAGAAAATTGGAATTTTCACTTGTAAATAAAAATCGGCACCATATACTGTTTTCTTTTTGCTGAAATAGGGAGCAAGATTACTTGTTCCCATAACCAATGGTCCCAATCTTACACAAGCACCAGTGGCGAAGTTTTTATATTGATTATAGGAGAATGGCATCATGACTCCAAACCATTTATAATCCCAACGTGGCGTAATAGCAACCATGGAAAGTTCATGCACTTTGTTTGGATTTTTTTTCCATTGCTCAGCGAACGTGCCCGTGAAATTCACATAAAAATCTTTCCAGATTTGATAATCAATTTGTGTGCTGACACAAAGTGGGAGATTCATTTTGTACGTCGGATCTGTTGCTATTGGAGGAAAACGATTTCTCAACGTGTCGTCGAGCGATCGGATCGGAAAGCCACCAGTAAAGTTCAGCGCGTGCACATTCCATTGATTAACATTCGCGATGAAATTATTACTCAATAAACCTCGGTCAAATTTGATGGAACCAAGATCTGTAACTGAAACTCCAACGCGCAACTTGTATTTGTTTTTCGACCTCATCCACAAATTTGTTTCGCCATCCATGTCGTATTTATATTTTGCATAATCGGGGCGCCATTCGTACACCATTCCAAAATCAAACCCAATTCCAGGATGCGAAACGGTTCCTTTCAGATTATAAGTTGCAGGTTGGTTTGTCGGAAAATCGAAATTGGTGGAGTGACCATATTGAATTTGCGAGTTAAAAAATGTAAGCGTGTCTTTGTTGTTTGCTAGATATTTCATGTTGTCGGCAAACAGGTAAGCAGATCCAAGACCAAGTAAAAGTTTTGGTCGAATACCAATTTTTAAAAAATTCTCATTGTGATCTACCACAACGCGTGCGTAATCCACACCCATTTCCAACCAACTCATGTATTGAATACTGACATGATCATTTGTAAATGGTTGCAACCACAAATTTGGCCTGTTAAAACCATAGTAAGAAAGTTGTGCAAGTGGTTCTTCAAATCCGTCAATGTTTACCATTGTTCGCATCTCGGTAGTGATTGCAATGGAACTTTTTTCATTCAGAGAAACCATGAAAGAAGGAAACTGAATACGGTTGCTCAGAAAAGCGGATTTTACATTTGCATTGTCATTCGTAACAAGGTATTTGCCTTGAAAATTGGTGTCGTTGAATGCAGGAAAGCCCGTTCCCATAGTATCCTTTATTGCTGAAATAAAAGAACCGTTCGGATGCGCAAATGCTGTTTTTTTTATGCCAACATAATTGTTGCTGAGGTTGAAACTCAAGCCGCCAAACAAAACATCCACTTTATACCGACTGTCGGCAATGCAAGCAGGATTTAGATCCACGCCGCTTACTCCTGCATAATTGCTATTTGCATAAGGCAGAAAGTCCTGAGCATTGGAAAAAAATGGAAAGGCGCAGAATGAAAAAAGGGCTAGCGCAAATGTTTTCATGAGAGTAAAGTGTGAGGTTTTTATAGGTGCGAAAGGTAGGAAAAAATGGGGAATTTGAAAAGCGAGTTTTCACTCTGAAGGTGTTGGTAAATTGCAGCGGTCTTGTTTTTGTATACGGGATTTGTGGCACACCCTTATACAAATGCGGAGCACCTTCAATTTAAAGAATTCGGTTGAAAGACAGGATGTGTTTTTTTATTCTCATATTTGGTAACATTCATTTTGTAAGAGGTAGGTTCTGGCAATTCACAAATGAATTGGCTTCTGTATCTTTACAAAACATAATCTTGCTTGCTGATCAAATTTCGAATGACACGAATTAGAATAATTTTATTTTTTTTATTTCTGGTAATTTTTTTTCCAAAGAATTCTTTCGGACAGGATACTGCTCAATATAAATTGAAGAAAAATTTCAAGCAGGAAATCATCATCAAGAATCAGCGTTTTCGGATTTATAATAATTGGTATTCTGGAGGTGGGGGCCTTGCTTGGAATTCTGCAATTCCCAATGCACAAACGGTTATTGCTGTCAATATGAATTTCCATATTCATCAATATTATTTTCGCTTGGGAGGAATGATATCGGGTGATAATTTTGGGCTTTGGAATAATTATCAAGTGCATGCAGGATGGATTCCATTTCGAAGGGAAACTGAAAAATACAATTTGGCGATGTTAGCTGCATTGTCCTATTGTACAGGTTATCGATATATAGCCAACAATGTTTATGACAACATGCATCCATACGCTGAAACGGGAGGTTATGCTGAAATTCAGTGGATCAAAAAAATTCAATATTCGGTGGGAATTGGTGGTGCGTTTTTTGTTAACGTAGACGCAAAGAATACCATCATTGGACTACGCGCCGATATTTATTTGTCGGATTCCTATAAGGGATATGTGAGAGGCAAAGAACCTGTTAAGCTGCAATAGTTACATACTAATCTTTCGTGTGATGCGTTCTATTCTTATGAAACGATTTTTTCACCACTCTCAATTCCTGTTTTTGTTATTGCCTGTTTTTCTTTTTCTAAATGCGGTAGATGAGGATGCCATTGCAAAGAAAAAAGCAGCTGAAGATTTCAGAACCAATTTTGTTGCAACGCAAATTTCAACACCCGAACAATTGGGGTGGACAGGAAGCGAAAAAAAATGCAAGCCTGGGAAAGTTGCTCATGATACCTATGTGAAAATGCTTGCGCGAATAAATTATTTCCGACGACTTGCGGGTGTGAGTGATCAAATTGTTTTGGATTCATCGTGGAATAAATATGCTCAAGCAGCGGCATTGATCATGTTTGCGAATCAAACCTTGAATCATAATCCAGGGGCTTCAATGAAATGTTTTTCTGAAGATGGAAAAACAGGCGCATCAACTTCCAACCTTTCACTTTTTTCAGGAATTGCCATTCAGGACATGATTGCGGATGAAATTGAAGATGGATCAAATTCAGAAAATAAGGATTGTGGTCATCGCCGTTGGCTGTTGCGCTCCAATGCATACAAAATGGGATTTGGTGCAACGCCCGAGTCGTATGCTGTCCGTGATTTTGCAACAAATGATGAACTGAAGAATGATACCTCTTCTTTCCACGGAATTGTTCCAGAATATTTTGCTTATCCATTCAAAGGTTTTGTTCCTTATCAGGTGGTATTTTGTAAATGGAGTTTTGCTATTCCTGCAGGCGCTGATTATAAATTGGCAACGGTTGAAGTGAAAGCAGGAGACAAAACATTGAATTGTTCTGTTGTTAGCAGAGGTACCGCGAACTATGGTGATCCAACGTTTATTTGGTTCATCAATGGATTAAAGCAGGATTTCGATTATCACTATTATGACATGAGTGAAAAAAGGACAGCCTTTGTCAATCTAGGTTTGCTGAATAAAAAAGTGACGGTGAAAATTTCAAATGTGAAAGTGGAAGGGAAAGTGAAATCGTATTCCTATTCTTTCACCATCATTGATCCTGATGAATGGAAATGAAAATAGTGTTGATGAGAAATAATATATCAATAATCAGATAAACTTATCTCCTCTTGCAATTTTCACATCGTTGACAAAAGTTCTGATGTGCTGTTCGTCCTGCTTCTTACAAATGAGCAGAATATTGTCCGATTCCACTACGATATAATCATCCAATCCTTCAATGACCACTAACTTATCTTTAGGAACGTGTACCACACAATTTTTTGAATCGTAAAACATCACTTGTTTTCCAACAACAGCATTTCCGTTTTCATCTTTATCAATGTGTGTGTAAAGCGATCCCCAAGTTCCAAGGTCAGACCATCCTATAATTGAAGCGCGCACGAAAACGTTTTTTGCTTTTTCCATGATGGCATAATCGATGGAAATATTTTTACAACGCGCATATGCGTCTTTTAGGAAAGTTTTTTCGCCTTCGGTATTCCAGCTACTATTTCCCTCATTGAAAATCTGCGCCATTTCAGGCATCAAGTTCTCAAATGCATTCATGATACTTTTCGCGCTCCACACAAAAATCCCCGCGTTCCAGAGAAAATCTCCACTCTGCAGGAAAAATTTCGCCATATCAAGATCCGGCTTTTCTGTAAATGTTTTTACTTTTTTTATTCGGTTGTCTTTTTGTGGTGGATCCGCCTCAACATATTGGATGTAGCCATAACCTGTGTCAGGACGTGTAGGGCGAATGCCAATAGTGATCAAACAATCTTCCGTAATCGCTTTTTTCATGCAAGAGCGAATCGCTTTCACATACGTGTCTTGCTTTGCAATCAAATGATCGGAAGGCGCAACAACCATTACTGCATCCGGATTGAGATTAAAAATTTTCCATGTCGCGTAGGCAACACATGGAGCAGTATTTTTTCTTGCAGGTTCGAGGAGAATGTTTTCTTCAGGAATTTCTGGCAATTGTTTTTTTACCAACGAAAGATAATTTTCATTGGTCACCACAAAAATATTTTCAGGAGGGCAAATGTGAACAGAGCGATTGAATGTGGCCTGTAATAATGTTTCCCCAGTTCCGAGAACATCAATAAACTGCTTTGGATGTGCCGTTTTACTCATTGGCCAGAATCTAGTTCCAACCCCACCGGCCATGATTACACAATAACGATTATTTTTCATTGGAGAATTCCGACTTATTGCTCAGGAAAGTTTTGCTAGAGCTTTATCTAAACTTTCAATTATAGCATTCACATCTTCTAATTTGCAAGTACCAACAGAAAGTCGATACCAATTAGAATCGGTGGAAGAACCAAAAGCGTAAAATGGAACGACAGCAATTTTTGCTTCGTCAAGAATATATTTTGTCACATCTTTTGTTGTTTCAAGGATTTTTCCATCTGCAGTTTTTTGACCATGAAGTGAAAATTGCACCGTTAAATAAATCGCCGCTTGTGGAGCAATTGAATTTACGTGATAACCTTTTTTCTTCAGCGATTGAAAGCCATTGTGAAAACCAACAAGACGTTCATTTATTTTTTTACGGATATCGGTGATGAATGCATCGTACTGATCAAGGTTGGAAAGAAATTTTGCAGTCGCAACTTGTTCCGCTTTCGGTGCCCATGCCCCTACATGCGAGAGAATGGATTTCATGTTGTCAATAATCGTTTTCGGTCCCATTGCCCAACCAACACGCACACCAGTTGATGCAAGAGATTTGGAAATTCCATCTACGAAAATGGTGTAATTGCGCATTTCTGGTCGAAGTGAAACGGGATCATAATGTTTTACTTCTCCGTATGTCAATGCCCAATAAATCTGATCATAAAGAAGATAAAGTGGTTTTTCATTCGGACCGCGGCGTTCATTTTCTGCAAGAATCAAGTCGCAAATTTCTTCGAGATCTTTTTTGGTGAATGTTGTTCCTGTAGGATTTAATGGCGAACAAACTGCAACCATGGCAACTTTTGAAAGATGCGGAGCAAGTTCTTTCGCTGTCGGCATGAAATTATTTTCCGGAGATGTTTCAACTAAAACCTCTTGGGCATAATCGCCGGTGCTTAAATGTGTGTAGTGATTATTATTCCAAGAAGGAACTGGAAAAAGTATTTTATCGCCTGGATCAATCAAGGTTCTGTAAATCGCATAAATAATTGGACGGGCTCCACCAGCGATCAAAATTTCATTCGGCTCATATTTCAATCCCTGACGTTTTTCAATGAGATTGGAAACGGCTTTGCGCAATTCCAAAACACCATCTGCCGCTGGATAGTTTGTTTCGTTATTATTATAAGCTTCAATAATTTCCTTTTTTAATCCATCAGGAATTGGGAAAATCTTGGGATTAAAATCGCCGATGGTAAGGTTAAATACCGTTTCACCGTTTTTGATTTTCTCATTGATTTCCGCCGCAAGTTTGATAATCTCTGAACCAATCAATTTACTGGCCATCCGACTAACAGTTAGTTCGCGGGCTTTTGGTGAAGTGGTGTTGCTCATAATTACTTTGGTGGTTATACTGCGTCGGTAAAGATAGGAAATTGATTTCCTCATATGATCCTTCTTCTCCGCAAAATTGTTGAGAAACTATTTCAAGACTGCCAATGATCTACAGAAGTAATCCGCTATCTTGTGATAGAAATCACCTTTACAAATGAAATCACGCTCTTGCATTACAGGATTTTTTGTTTTTCTTTTTTGCGCAACAAATCTGTTGGCTCAGCAGCGAGATGCAGGAGACACTTTGCTGATCAAACGGCCTAGATATGTTGGCCTTTTTGGTGGCACTTTACAATTGACGCAGGCCGAACATTTTTTGTATAATGAGCAACATACACTCGAGATTGGAACGCAAGTGTTACAATTGAAAGTGGGAAATGCAGTTCAAGGCGGATTCTTTTTTACCTATCCTTTTTTGCATAAAATGGAATGGGATGCTGGCTTCGGTGTTTTTTCATTCAAGCGGCAAACAAGGCTTGAAGATGTAACTGCACTTTCATCAGCAGGACCAACTCCTCAAATCATTTCTTCACATTCCTGGAATGAGAATAAAAATCTTGTTGTAACTGAATTGCGATCCTATTTTTCATATGATTTGATTCAGCGAGATAATTATTCCTTTTTAATTGGAGCAGGAGGATGGTTGGCCTCTCAACGCATGAAGGCTGCATTTAATCCAGGGTCGGCAGGCGTGGAAGGAAATATTACTGCTTATTATCGTTACAACAAAAAGTCCTATGTGCAAATTCATCTTTCCCCAGGATGGATGAGAAATGGATATTATATCAACGCGACAATTGCAGTTTGTTATCAAGGAGAGCGAACGATGCGAGCTCATCCTTCGCACTATTATGTGCGAACGTATGATCAGGAAGATTAGTAAGCATTCCGTAATTTGAAAATTTGATGATTCGATCATTCCTGATTCTCGTTTAGTCTAAAACTTGAATTTTGCGGATTTAATATTCAATTTTCGCATCTTTGTAACATATGGCAAGCCCGCTCAGCACCATTTCCTCTCCGAATTATTCCATTCATATTGGCGATTCTTCCATAGAATTACTGAGTCCATTCCTAAAAAAAAATCGGTTTTCGAAAATATTTATTCTTGTTGATGAGAATTCACTTCAACATTGTCTCCCACAATTAGTGGCACGCGTTAAAAAACTTTCAGAGGCGGAAATCATTGAGCTGGAAAGCGGAGAAAAAAACAAAACCATTGAAGTTTGTACGAATGTTTGGAGGGCGCTAGGTGAACTCGGTGCCGACAGGAATTCCTTGTTGATCAATCTTGGTGGCGGTGTCATTTCGGATATGGGAGGTTTTATTGCTTCTACTTTTAAACGTGGAATTGCATTTATAAATATCCCAACCACTTTGCTTGCTCAAATTGATGCTTCTATTGGAGGGAAAACAGGTATAGATCTTGATGGCTTGAAAAATGAAATTGGGGTTTTTACTAATCCAAAAGAGCTTTTCATTTTTACGGGTTTTCTTCGTTCCCTTCCTCGTAGAGAAATGCTTTCCGGTTTTGCAGAAGCCTTGAAACATGGATTGATTGCAGATGTTGCCTATTGGGAAAAATTAAAGTCGGTGAACATTGCCGATGATGTTTCTTGGGATGAAATAATTTTGGATTCGATTCACATAAAATCTGAAATTGTAGCAGCAGATCCATTTGAAGCGGGAAGAAGAAAAGCACTCAATTTCGGGCATACGGTTGGGCACGCGTTGGAAAGTTTTTTTCTCGAAGGTGGCGAAGCAACTTTACTGCATGGTGAAGCAGTGGCCGCAGGAATGATTTGTGAGGCATGGATTTCGAATCAACTGGCAGGCTTGCAAGAAAATGAGTTGGACGACATTACGCATACGCTACTGCAACTTTATGGCTCAATTAACGTAAATATGATTTCTGATCATCGCCTCATTGAATTGATGCGCCACGATAAGAAAAATGAAAATGGAATAATATATTTTACCTTGCTCGATGCCATTGGGAAACCGGTCATAAATAAAAAAGTAACAGCTGCTGATATTATTGAAGCACTGAATTATTATAGAACCGTTTCACAACAAGCAATGAAAAGTTAACCATGCAATCGATTTCACTGAGCATTCCGAAAAGTTTGAAAGGAGAAGTAATACTTCCCCTCTCGAAAAGTGAATGCAATCGACTGTTGATTGTGCGAGCAATTACTGGAACTGATTTTTGGATTCCTGAAATTTCTGATGCAGAAGACACTGTATCATTGGCAAGAATTATTGAGGAATTAAAATCGCATGAAGATGGAAATACGTATGATGTTGGTCCTGCAGGAACAACCATGCGATTCCTTTCGGCATATCTGTCATCCATACCTGGTGTTTTTAATTTGACAGGAAGCGAACGTATGAAAGAACGTCCAATTGGAATTCTTGTTAATGCGCTGGAAAGTATTGGAGGCGATATTGAGTATTCCGAGAAAGAAGGATTTCCTCCTTTGAAAATTTTCGGCGGACCTTTACAAGGAGGAGAAATTGAAGTGGATGGAAGTGTTAGCTCGCAATTTATTTCCGCACTGCTGCTCATTGCCCCAACAATGCATAATGGACTTGTAATACATTTCAAAGGAACTATTGTTTCACGTCCATACATCGACATGACGCTTCGCATTATGGAACGTTTTCATGTCTATCCAGTTTGGGATGGAAATACACTTTCTGTCAGTAACCAACATTATTTGATTGATGATGATCCGAAAAAACAATTTCATGTTGAAGCGGATTGGAGTGCAGCGTCTTATTGGTATTCGATGGTCGCTCTCGCCGACGAAGCGGATCTTTTCCTTCCAGGTTTGCATCAGGAAAGTATGCAAGCCGATTCTGTTTGCGCATTGTTGTTTACTTTTTTTGGTGTGAAAACCACTTTTGAAGAAAAAGGAATTCGCCTTACTAAAATCAGTTGTGAGACAGATGCATTTGCTTTTGATTTTGAGGATTGCCCAGATATTGTACAGACAATTGCAGTTACAGCAGCAGCATTAAAAATTCCAGTTTTGTTTACCGGCTTAAATACATTGCGATTAAAGGAAACGGATCGTATTGAAGCATTGAAATCGGAACTCGCAAAAATTGGCGTAAGCTGCGATGAACCCGGACGTGGTTTATTACAAGTGAAATCTTTCGATGGAAAAGTGTCCGAACCAATTACCATTGAAACTTTTAAGGATCACAGAATGGCAATGGCATTTGCGCCACTCGCAATAAAATTTCCTAGAATCAATATTGAAAACCCCGATGTGGTAAAAAAATCTTATCCTGGCTTTTGGGGTGAAATCAAAAAAATGTGCTGATGAATTTTTGAATCAGTGGAATTTAGTGAGAAATGTATTTTGCCTGATGTCACATTCACTGTTGGAAAATGAAAAAAATCTTTCTTGTTTTTATTTCCCTCTTCCTTGTTTCTTTTGCTTTTTCACAAGTAGATTCCACCAACACAAAAATTTACAGAAATGACACGCTTGCAGCAAGACTAAATCAATCCCTTGCGAAAATTACCATTGATAAGGAGAATTATTTTTTGAAATGTGCATTCACACACGCCACTCCTTCACACGGAATTAGAAAGCCTTACTATTGGAATATTTTTCTGCGTACAACGCATGTTTCCGTCATTCCTGAAAACATAAAACCCTTGAAATTATTCATCATCACTGATACATTGATTTACGAATATTCCTATTTGCCAAATGCACATTGCTGGAGCAAGACAAGTGATTTATATGAAAAACCATTGAGTGTTGTTGTGGAATTTGTGGACATCAAAACAAACCGAAAATATTTTGTAAAAGCGAAAGGCCCCTTTGTAACGAAACATTGAAAGAATGAATAATTAAAAAATCTTTTGCAAAAATATTTCAATCGTAATTTGATAATCTGTAAGCATTAGGGCGTGCCCCCAATCCCCCCAACAGAAATGTTAGGATGGGCTTTCCGCTTCAATCCCTCACGCGAAAAAATAGTAATATTTTCCATCAGCACATCAGCACATCAATTCATCAGCACATCAGCATATCAGCACATCAATTCATCAGCACATCAATAAATATTCACTTCTCTTTCAAGTAGAACACCAAACTTTTCCATCACCGATTCCAACACTTTCGTAGACAAATCAAAAATTTCCTGCCCATTCGCATTTCCATAATTCACCAATACCAAGGCTTGGTTTTTGTGAACGCCAGCATCACCGAAACGTTTTCCTTTCCAATCACATTTTTCAATCATCCAACCCGCAGCCAATTTGAAATCAATTCCACTAGCATAAGAAACAATTTCCGGAAAATCCTTTTTCAGTTGCGCATGTTTTTCCGCTGACACAACTGGATTCTTGAAAAAACTACCCGCATTACCAATGACTTTCGGATCGGGAAGTTTGCTAGAACGAATATTGATCACCGCTTGGGAAATTGTTGCGATGGAAATGTCTTTTACGCCCATCGCTTTCATTTCCGTTTCAATTACACCATAAGTCGTATTGAAGGTTGGGTTTTTGCTCAAGCGAAAAGTGACACTCGTAATGAAGAATTGATTTTTCAATTCATGCTTAAAAACACTTTCGCGATATCCGAATTTGCAATCTTCAGCTGAAAATTTGCTGATGTAATTCTCGTGCATGTGAAACGCTTCCAATTCATAAAAAACATCTTTCAATTCCACTCCGTAAGCGCCAATATTCTGCATCGGCCCCGCGCCCACACTTCCAGGAATCAAGGAAAGATTTTCTACACCACCACGGTTATTTTGAATGCAATCCAAAACAAATTGGTGCCACATTTCGCCAGCACCCGATTTGACATAAATAAAATCAGCATCCTCTTTTACAACTTCAATTCCTTTCAGTTCATTTCGAATGACAAGTCCGTCGACATTTTTCGTGAATAGAATATTGCTTCCTCCACCGAGTATGAAATTATTGTCGGATATTTTTTTATCCGAATACAATTCACGCAATTCATCAAGTGTCTGGATGGCCACAAACCATCGCGCAGAAACATTCATGCCGAATGTGTTGAGAGGACGGAGCGATATGTTTTCGAGAATCTTCACGACTCAAAAGTAAATACGATTTACGATGAACTCGGTGCAATTTGAAAATTATATCAACACACTTATTCGCAAAATTCGACCTTTCTGTAATTTGTACTCATTCGTATTTCGTAGATTCGTACTCGTTCGTAATTCGTACTAATTTGAAGAAGGCTGTCGTTTCGGTAATCAATGATCTCGTCACCGATCAACGCGTGCATAAAACCTGCACGACTTTGCACGATATGGGTTTTGATGTGACGTTGGTTGGACGAAGGATGCGCAATAGTTTGCCCTTGGCCGATCGTGTGTATTCAACTTTCAGGATGAAACTTTCTGTGGAGAAAGGTGTTTGGTTTTATTTTTTCTTCCAATGGCGTTTGTTGTTTTTCCTTCTAAAAAACAAAGCCGATGTGTATGTTTCCAATGATCTTGACACACTTTGGCCGAATTATTTGGTTTCAAAATGGAGAAAGAAACCGTTGGTGTATGATGCACATGAAATTTTCACAGAAGTGCCGGAACTTGTCAATAGAAAATTCAAGCAAAATATTTGGAAACGTTTGGAGAAAAAAATATTTCCCAAATTGAAATTCGTTTTTACGGTAAACGAATCCATTGCTGATTGGTATGAAAATGAATATGGAATTCGACCGAATGTGGTGCGTAATATTCCGCGAATAAACAGTACTAGTCGACAACTTACACGCAAGGAAGTCCACCTTCCAGAAAACAAAAAAATTATTTTGTTGCAGGGTGCAGGAATAAACGTGCACCGTGGTGCTGAGGAAGCAGTGGAAGCCATGCAATTTATTGACAACGCAATTCTTTTGATTATTGGGAGTGGAGATGTCGTCCCACAATTGAAAGAGATGGCAGAAAAGGAGCATCTCGAAGGAAAAATCATTTTCATTGACAAACTGCCTCCTGATGAATTGAGGTTGTGGACAAAACTTTGTGATATCGGTTTGACTTTGGACAAAGACACGAACATCAATTATCGTTTCAGTTTACCCAATAAGATTTTCGATTACATACATGCTGGAATTCCTGCGTTGTCTTCCGATCTTATTGAAGTAAAAAAAATCATTGAAACCTATAATGTGGGAAGAGTTACTCCCGATCACGAACCGGAGACCATTGCTATGTGTTTGCGTGAAATGTTGTCGAGTCCCGAATTTTCATTGTGGAAAGAAAACGCCAAAAAAGCTTCTCACGAATTGAATTGGGAAAAGGAAGAAGAGCAGATTAGGAAAGTGTATTCGCAATTTCTCTAATTCGTATCTTCGCGCAACCTTAAATCCCCCGTACTAATTGTCAAAATCAATTCATATTGTATCCTTCGATGTTCCATTTCCCCCAAGTTATGGTGGTGTTATTGATGTGTTTTATAAAATAAAAGCGCTGAAAGAATTGGGAGTGGCTGTTCATTTGCATTGTTTCAAATATGGCCGTGAAGAATCCAAGGAGCTGAATGAGATTTGTGAATCGGTTCATTATTATGATCGGGATAGAAGCAGGAAGCTTTTGTTTTCACGCGACCCTTTCATAGTCACTTCTCGAAGATCAAAAGAATTACTAAAAAACCTGTCACTCGATGAAATTCCTGTTTTATTCGAAGGACTACATTGTTGTGCTTATCTCACGGCTCCTGAATTGGAGAAAAAGAAAAAATTGGTTCGTACACACAACATTGAACACGATTATTACAGCGGACTTGCCGATGTTGAACCGAAATTATTGAAGCGAATGTATTTTCGGCGTGAAGCAAGAAAGTTGGAACGATTTGAAAAAAATCTTTCAATAGCAAATTCCATTCTCGCCATTTCTCCCGCTGATGCAAAATCACTTTCGGGCCGATACAAAAATGTGCAGCATGTGATGGCTTTTCATCCTTATGAAAAGGTTTCCATTGAAAGTGGAAAAGGAAATTTTGCCTTGTATCACGGAAATCTTGAAGTGGGAGAAAATATTCAAGCTGCCATGTTTTTGGTGAATGAGGTTTTTAACGATTTGGAAATTCCATTGGTGATTGCAGGTAATAATCCATCTGCAGCATTGAAGGCGGCCGTTTCGCGAAAGAAAAACATTACGCTAAAAGCAAATATTTCCACTGCAGAAATTGATCAGTTGATTGCAGCTGCGCAGGTAAATGTTCTGCCAACCTTTCAAGCGACAGGAATTAAATTGAAATTGCTCGCTGCATTATTCCGTGGAAGATTTTGTTTGGTGAATTCCCCAATGGTGGCAAACACAGGACTGGAATCACTTTGTGTGATGGGTGAAACATCAGCGGCAATGAAATCGCAAGTGAAGAAATTGTTTGGGGAAGAATTTAAATTGGAAGAAATTGAGAAACGGAAACTTCTTTTGGCGGATCGATTTTCGAATAGGAGGAATGCGGAGAAGATTGTGGGATTGATTTAACCCTTTCGGTTTGTTCGAGCGAAGTCGCGAACCGCTTTTACCGATGAATTTGTTTACAAGAAGAAAAATTCAATTCAGGATTCATTTGCAATGGGAAATGTTCAATTCAAGTAGTTCCCAACTACGCTCGAACAGGCGCAACTACCGCAGAATCCACCACAGCACCATTTTCACAACGTAAAATCCGAGCAGGGAAACTGTTCACCACATGCATGTCATGCGTAGCGATCATTACGGCAGTTCCTGTTTTCGAAATGTCAACCAACAAACTGATGATTCCAACCGAAGTTTCGGGATCCAAATTTCCTGTTGGCTCATCGGCAAGAATCACTTCGGGATTATTCAATAATGCACGTGCAATGGAAACCCTTTGTTGTTCGCCACCAGAAAGTTCATGTGGCATTTTATGACTTTTCGTTACCAAACCCACTTTATCCAAAACTTCCTGGGCGCGTTCTGCCATTTTTTTCTTGTCGCTCCACTGTGTAGCCTTCATTACAAAAAAGAGATTCTCATTCACACTGCGATCATACAACAACTGAAAATCCTGAAATACAATTCCGATTTTTCTTCGAAGAAATGGAATTTCCTTGCGTTTGATTTTATTCAAATCATAATTGGCAATAAATGCCTCGCCTTGTGCCAATGGAATGTCGCAGTAAAGTGTTTTCATTAAAGAACTTTTCCCACTTCCTGTTTTTCCGAGCAGATAAATGAATTCGCCCTTGTCGATGGAAAAGTTCACATCGGTCAAAACCATGTTGTGTTTCTGGAAAATGGAAACCTTTTCGAGACGGATGATGGAATCTGCTGACATGGGTACAAACGTAAGAAAAATGTTTGTCGTTTGTCGTTTGTGGTTTGTGGTTCTTTTTTTGTCAGCCTGAGTGTTTTTTTTTGTCAAACTTCGATACATCCTCCTGCGTCGGACACTCAGTCTGACAAAAAAGAAAAATGTATCGAAGGCTGCGTGAGGGATAGTAGCGGTTACCCTCCCAACAGAAATGTTGGGACGAGGAGTAATAGCGGATAGCCCGACCTGAGGCACGAAGGGCACGCCCAAGAAAAGTTAAAACTTGTTATTCGAATTTTCAGAACATGCTGTCTATGCCATTCCATCGTTTCAAATAACAATACTTTGAACATTGTTGCGTTAATAACTAAGCACCTCCCATCATTTCCTATGGTTTGACCCGTACTAATTTTATAAGCTAATATTAGTTTGATGTTCGCAAACAGGTCAGTCCGATTTTTTCTTTTATCATTCGTGTTTTTCTGTTCCACATTTTTGGTGGCGCAACAAACGCAAGTGTATGTTTCCGCTGATGCACAATATCGAAATGCATTGGATCTTTTTGAAAAACAGAAATACACAGAAGCGCAAGATGGTTTTGATAAAATAGTTTCCGCTGCGAAAGATCAAAATGATTTGATGGTTATTGATGCCCAATATTATTCGGCATTGTGCGCACTTGAACTTTTTCACAAGGACGCGGAGATTCGGTTGAAGCAATTTCTTGCCAATCATCCTGAATCGCCAAAATGCAGGAAAGTGAAATTCCAATTGGGGCGATACAATTACCGCAAGAAAAATTATGATGACGCGATTGTGTGGTTCCGACAAGTTGAGATTTACGATTTACAAAAAGAGGAATTGGCAGAATATTATTTCAAGCGCGGTTATTCCCATTACGAACTCGGTCACATTGATTCTGCGAAAAGCGATTTTTACGAAATCAAGGACATCGATGCAAAATATTCCCCTGCGGCAACCTATTATTACGCGCACATTTCATACACACAAGGAAGTTATGAAACAGCATTGCAGGGATTTTTGAAATTGGCGAAGAATGAAACATTTGGCCCGGTTGTTCCCTATTACATCGCGCAAATTTAT
>CAIQQJ010000165.1 GCA_903873905.1 uncultured Flavobacteriales bacterium | reverse complement strand
GGCGATGATAAAAGGGCCGAATCCTATTATGACAAAGCGCTTGCTCTTTCCCCCGATGATGAACAGGCTTTGATGAATAAAGCAGGATTAAATGTTTATAGGAAAAATTATACGGAAGCGTTGAAATATGTCAATCGTACCTTGAAAGTAAATCCTGAAAACAAACAGGCTATTCAATTAAAAACACAATTATCTTTGCTCAAATAATTCTATTCATTGAAAAAAATTGTTCTCGTCGGATTGGTTTTGGCATTGCTGCTCGCTGGCGGTGGTGGTTGGTATTTTTATAAAATATATTATGGTCCAAATGTTCATACAACCGACCATAAACCAGAATTTATTTTCATTCACACAGGAACTACCATGCCGGAGTTGTTAGCTCAACTTCAGGAAATGAAATTGATTGAAGACAGTGCTTCTTTTGTGATGATTGCAAAATTGAAAAAATTCGAGACACCAAAACCAGGACGATATCGCATCAAGGATGGAATGGACAATCGTGAATTGGTAAATATGTTGCGATCTGGTTTGCAGGAACCAATTGATTTTTCCTTCAATAATATTAGAACGAAAGAACAACTTGCAAGTCGTGTTGGAGGAAAACTAGAAGCCGATTCTGCGCAATTTCTATTGTTGCTGAATGATGCAGGATTTTTAGGCAAATATGGAATGACCACTGAAAATGTGATGACTTTATTTATTCCGAATACCTACGAACTTTATTGGAATACGAGTGAAGAACAATTTTTCGATCGTATGGCGCAGGAATACAAAAAATTCTGGAATACAGATCGTAAAGCAAAAGCAGCAGCTGTTGGAATGAGCCAATCGGAAGTAATTATTCTTGCTTCCATTGTTGAATCGGAGCAAATGCGTTATGTGGATGAACGTCCAATTATCGCAGGCCTTTATATTAATCGTTTGAAAAAAGGAATTCCGTTGCAAGCCGATCCAACATTAATTTATGCGCTTGGTGATTTTACAATTTCACGTGTGTTGGATGCGGACAAATTAATTAAATCTCCTTACAACACTTACATGTACACTGGACTTCCTCCAGGACCCATTCGCATTCCAGAAGCAGCAAGTGTTGATGCTGTTTTGAATTATCATAAGAGCGATTATATTTACATGTGCGCAGAATTCGGAACCGGTCACAATAAATTTACTTCTGATTATAATGAGCATTTGAGAAATGCAAGAGCGTACACAGCTGCTTTGGATAAGGCTTCAATCAAAAGGTGATTTGAAAATTTGAGAATTCGAAATTTAATATTTCTCCAACTTACGCGAAGGAATTCTTGAAAAATTAAGGGAGAAAAAATTATTAATTATTAATTCCCAAATCATTAATTGCCTCTGCACATCTTTCCCCGTCCATTGCTGCAGAAACAATTCCTCCTGCAAATCCAGCACCTTCACCACATGGAAATAGATTTGTTATTTGTGGATGATGTAATTTTTCTTTGTCGCGTGGAATTCTTATTGGAGAAGAAGTTCTTGATTCAATTGCAACGATCAAGGCTTCATTGGAAAGATAGCCTTTCATTTTTTCTCCGAATGCTTTGAATCCTTCTTGCAATCTTTTTCCGATGGAAGGAGGAAGCAAGTCATGAAGTGGTGCTGAAATTACTCCTGGCTGATAAGAACAATCAGGTAATTTATTTGAAAGTTTTCCATCCACAAAATCCTGCAGTGCTTGCGCAGGACCTGTTTGGGTTTTTCCACCTGCAGTCCAAGCCATTTTTTCAAGATCTTGCTGATAGCGCAATCCTGCAAACGCACCGTATTGTTTGTATTCCGTTAATTCACTTGGATCAACCGCAACAACAATACCGGAATTCGCATACGGATTATTTCTTTTTGATGGCGACCATCCGTTTGTAACAACTTGTTCTGGTCCAGTTGCACAAGGCGCAATAATTCCACCGGGACACATACAAAAAGAATAAACACCTTTTCCATCCACTTGATGAACCAAACTATAAGGAGCAGCAGGAAGAAATTCCCTTCGCAATGCAACTTCATCAATACTACAATGGTATTGTAAAGAATCAATCAAGGCTTGTGGATGTTCAACACGCACCCCAACAGCAAATGGTTTTGCTTCAATGAGAATCGTTTTTCTGTCCAGCAATTCAAAAATATCACGCGCGGAATGTCCCGTAGCAAGAATAATGTTTTCTGCAGAAAAAGATTTTGAAACACCGTTGTGTTCTGTTACAACCGACCTGATCTTGTTGTTTGAAACTTCAAAATCAGTGACACGTGTATCAAAATGAATTTCACCTCCAGAAGCAAGAATGTTTTCCCGCATCTTTATAATGATTTGCGGTAATTTATTTGTTCCTATATGTGGATGCGCGTCGGCTAAAATGGTTTCGTCGGCTCCGTGCGCAACAAATAATTCGAGAATACGATTGATGTCGCCTCTTTTTCCTGAACGTGTAAATAATTTTCCGTCAGAATAGGTTCCTGCACCGCCTTCTCCGAAACAATAATTGGAATCAGGATTTACATAATGCAATTTGTGAATCGCTGCAATATCACGACGGCGACGTTGAACATCTTTTCCACGTTCTAGAATAATTGGTTTTAATCCAAGTTCAATTAATCGCAAGGCAGAGAACATTCCAGCTGGGCCACAGCCGATAATAATAACGGATTTCCCTTTGCTGACATCGCGAGGTTCCCATTTGTAATTCGACTCAGGCATCGGTTCGTCAACAAATGCTTCCAATTGAACATGAACTTTGATATTTCTTCCGCGAGCATCGATGGAACGTTTGAGGATTTTTATTCCACTTAATTGCTCATCGTAAATTTCAAGTTCTTCACACAAACGCATGCGCAATTCAGGCGCGTCGAATGCTTGAGCTGGTGTGAGCGCGAGGGTTAGTGAATGAATCATATGGAATTATCCCTCGAAAGTGAAGGAAATGAGAAATACTTTCGAATGCAAAATATCAATGGTAGAGGAAAGAATAGTTGGATTCGGATCTTTCACCAACATGTTTCTCAATCCCATGGATGCTTTCAGTTCAATTCCAAATTTGAAATAGGGTAAATAGAAATCAACACCAGAACCAACTTCAACTCCCCAATCATTTTTTGCCAACTTCACCACTTGTTGCGATAGCGGAAGGCCTGTATTATTGACATCTTTCTGCGATGCAAGATCAAGCGTGTATTTTCCACCACCCAACATATAAGCGGCAAAATTTCCAAAACGTTTTGAACGAATTTTTAAATCGAGTGGAAAATCAAGAAAAGTGGATTCGACTTTTTTTACAATATCAAACGTGTCTTGTCCCGCGAAATGATATTCCAGATTTCTTTGTCCGAAGGAAATGGCAGGAAGAAATCGAAGTGTGACATATTCTTGAATTCTTAATTCGGAAACAATGCCAAGGTTGAATCCTGTAGAAGGAGAAGAGAGAATTGTTTTGAGCGAATCACCTGCAATGGAATGCCAATTGTTGACGTTTGTGATTTGAAAATTTGTCTTGTTTATTCCCAGATAAAATCCAAAATGAATTCTATCAGCGTAATATTCAGGACGATTTTGAGGCCTACCAGAACTCTGCGCTGCAAGACTTAAGGAGAGAAGTGAAAAAAGTAAAAATGCTGTAAATCGGTTCCTAGCCATACGAGATTGTTAACGGTGCAAAGATAAGTTTATTGCTTGGGCAGGTTTCCCTCGATGTTTTTTTATTGAGGTTTACGCCCTGTATATATAGAGGCGATGCCGAAGCTTAAAGGTTGCCAGGTAGGGTCTGAAAATCCAGTTTTTTTCATGATCGCAAGAAATGTATCTCCATCGGGAAATGCATTTACGGATTCAGGTAAATAAGTGTAAGCGCGATTATCCTTCGAAAAAAGTTTGCCAATGAAAGGTGTGACATGATTGAAATAGAAATTGTAGAATTGCTTGATTGGAAATTTTCTTGGACGTGAAAATTCAAGAATGACTACAATTCCCCCTGGCTTCAAAACACGAAACATGCCGGCCATTCCTTTTTCAAGCGTTTCAAAATTTCGTACACCGAATCCAACTGTAATTGCGTCAAAGGAATTATCGGAGAAGGGTAAGTTTTCGGAATCCCCCAATTTCAATTCTATTTTCGAATCGAGTTTTAATTTTTTTAGTTTTTCCCGGCCAAATTTCATCATTCCTTCGGAAATGTCGACACCAATTATTTTTGTTGGGTTCAGTCTTTTATTCGCTTCAATCGCGAAATCTCCAGTGCCAGTCGCGACATCGAGAATGAATTTTGGATCGAAAGGAATCAAAAGCTTCACTGATTTTTTTCTCCAGCCTTTGTGAATGCCAAGAGAAAGCAATTGATTGAGGAAATCGTATTTGGGCGCTATGTTGTCGAACATTTCTGCGACCTGTTCCTTTTTTCCGTCCGACGATTGATAAGGTGTGACTGTATTTGACATTGCCGTAAAAGTACGGAGATTTAGTAGTTTGGGGTAGGGGAATCGGGAAATTGAACAATAATGCAACTTAGTTGAAAATTTATCATAGAATTGATTGAGAAATGCTTTGGAGATTTGAAAATGGTTTCTTTCTATGAAAAATTCTACGGTAGTCTTGAAATCTCAAACCAATTAATTTCTGTAAATCTGAAAAAAAACGTTCGAGAACAAAGCTTTCGGGTAAATTCGCATGATGAATAATCAGGCTACAACTGTTTTTCTTTCTTTGGGGTCGAATGTAGGTGATAAAAGAATGAATCTATTTGATGCCATTCATGCAATCGAAAACATTCCCCAAACTTTTTTGTTAAAGTCATCGAAAATTTGGGAAACGGGAGCATGGGGAAAAACAGACCAAGCCGATTTTTACAATATGGCAATTAGTATTAATACAACTCATTCGCCAGAATTATTAATAGAAACGCTGATTGAAATTGAAGAGAAAATTGGACGTGTGCGAATTGAAAAATGGGGGCCAAGGCTCATTGATATTGATATTTTATTTTACGGGGATCTGGTTTTGAAAACAGAAAAACTGATCATTCCTCATCCTGAAATTCAAAATCGCAAATTTGTGCTTGCACCCTTGAATGAAATTTGTCCAGCATTTGTTCATCCAGTTTATAAGAAAACT
This sequence comes from uncultured Flavobacteriales bacterium, assembly GCA_903873905.1. GTDB lineage: Bacteria > Bacteroidota > Bacteroidia > Palsa-965 > Palsa-965. The sequence continues at coordinate 8,120 of CAIQQJ010000165.1, read as the reverse complement.
GTTGCAGATTTATTCGTTCATTGTGATGATAATTCTGCTGTTTCAGTTGTGATAGAAAATGAGATTTAATGAGTGCACTTTATCGACATATAGCAATAGAAGGAAATATTGGTGCTGGTAAAACCACACTTGCAAGACTACTGTCTGAGCGTATTGGCGCACGCTTTGTTCCGGAACAATTTGAGGATAATGCCTTTTTAGTTCCTTTTTATGAAGATGCGAAACGATATGGTTTGACGGTAGAGCTTTCTTTTCTAGAAGAACGTTTTAGACAAGTAAAGGAAGCCACGAAAAAGGAAGGCCTATTGGTTTCCGATTATCTCTGGGAAAAATCACTGGTTTTTGCTAAAGTAAACCTGGCAGGGGAAGAGTTGCGATTATTTGAGCGCATCTACAATATCATGGCCGATCAGCTGCCTGTTCCCGATTTGGTCATCTATTTACATCGTCATTCCGATCGATTATTGGGCCAAATTAACCGCAGGGGCCGTGAATTCGAACAAAAAATCCCAACTGAATACCTCGCAAAAGTAGCCGCTGGATACCGTGATTTTTTTGCCTCTGAAAAGCGAATGCCAGTCCTGTGGCTCAATAATGACTACGGTCCGGATGCCCTAGCTCAGGCGGTTTTCAATTTATTGGGGAAAAAATTCGAAAAAGGACTTCATCATATTCCTTGAATGCAGAATACGGTGGAAATATAGAATTAGCTGAGAAACACGATTTTCCTTTCTTTTTTTGGGAAATTGTTTACTTTTGCGACCATACCATAAAAAAGGAAAAATCCTGACCAGATCATGAAAAAATCAAAACTACACTTCCTAGGACTCGCTGTAATAGCAGCAATGGGCTTCGGCTCTTGCACAGGACTTGGTAAAATGGCTAAAAAAGAGCCTACAGTAAAATATACTGTAACCCCAAATCCACTCGAAGAACACAATGACAGCGTTACAGTTTCTGTGACGGTAAACTACCCCCCAAAATATTTTGGAAAAAAAGTTGTTTTGTCTATCACACCTCAGTGTGGAGATCATAAATTCAAAACAGCTACACTTCTTGGAGAGAAAGCAGTTGGAACAGGAACAAAAATCGCTTACAAAACAGGCGGTTCTTATACCTATACCGACAAAGTTGCTTACACATCGGATATGAAAGATGCCGACCTTAAGCTTAACGCAACGGGTGCTGTTAAAAAGAAAACTAAGGATATGCCAGCTCATGTCATTGGACATGGAACTATCATCACTCCTTATCTTCTTAAGAATGATGACAAGCCAATTGTTGGAAAAGATCAGTTTGTAAAAACGATTCCTAGAACAATTGAAGGTCAAACGCACTTCGTAATCAGCAGCACTTCTTACGTTGCTAAAAAAGATGTAAAAGGTGATGATATGAAAGCTGCAATGGATTTCATGAAAGCGCATCGCACGGATGCTAACATGGAATTGAAAAACATTTCTATCTCTGCTTATGCATCACCAGATGGTGAATCTGCTGGTAACGCTAAATTGGCTGATGATCGTTTCACAAAAACTGAAAAAGATCTTGAAGCAGCTTTCAAAGACAAAAAGACAGGTTACGATGCTGCAACAAAAGATGATTTCTACCAAAAGCAGACTATTGCTGAAGATTGGGACGGATTCCAAAAAGCAGTTTCAGTTTCTACCATTAAAGACAAAGATTTGATTCTTCGTGTTCTTTCTCAATTCCCTGATGGAGAAAAACGTGAACAGGAAATCAAAAATATGTCAGCTACTTATGTAGAACTTGCAAAAGACATCCTTCCACAACTTCGTCGTTCTGTTGTTACTGTTAATGCAATTCAGCACAACCGTACAGATGATCAGATTTTGAAATTTGCCCGTACTACTGCTGACAGTCTTTCTGTTGAAGAAATTCTTTATGCTGCAACATTGACAAATGACCTTAACGAGAAATTGAACTTCTACAAATCAGCAGAGCGTATGTATGCTTCTGATTGGAGAACTGCAAACAACGTAGGTTGTATTCTTTTGATGCAGAATAAACTTCAAGATGCTAAAGCAGAATTTGCAAAAGCTGAGAAGAATTCCGCAAACAACCCAGTTATCATGAACAATCAGGCGATTGTAATGCGTTGGGAAGGAAATCGCAAAGATGCTAAAGACCAACTTGAGAAATCGAAATCTGCTGGTCCAGAAGTAAGTTACAACCTTGGCATTATCGCTATTCAAAATGGCCAATATGCTGATGCTGTTACAGCTTTCGGTGCAAACAATACGTTCAACGTTGCACTTGCAAAAGTTCTTGCTGGTGACCTTGATGGCGCTCTTACAACATTGGATAAGAGTTCAGAAAAAGAAGACGCACTTTCTTATTACTTGAGAGCAGTTATTGGTGCACGTAAAGGAAATAAAGACCTTATCGTTAACAACCTTAAAACAGCTATCGAAAAAGATCCTTCCTTGAAAGATCATGCTAAGACAGATGTTGAATTCTTGAAATTCCGTGAAGAAGCTGATTTCAAAGCAGTGGTTCAATAACACAGGAACATATTTTAAAAAAGCCCTTCTCTTTATAGAGAAGGGCTTTTTTTATTGTCTGTTCCGATCTTCTGATGTAAATTTGTTCACCCTTCACTTTTCATTTTGACGTCAAAATGATATTAACCCCAAATAAGCTTTTTTTTCTTATTTGTTTTTTTATTCTCGCCATCTTGCCAAGTGGTAAGCTGTTGGCTTGGGGCAATGACTCGTTGGTGCCTGCTGGAGAGAATTCATTGGAGATGCGCGGACATATTTTAATTTCGCAGGGCCAAGCTCGAGAGAATGAAAAAATACCACTAGACAGTGCCCAAGTTTCAGTAATCAGTGAGGCAGGGAAATTGTTATGGAGAGGAATTACAGATTCTAAGGGCCGATTGAATATCAAATTACCACTTGGAAGAAAATTCACGATGTCCTTTACGAAAATGGGGTATGTGAAAAAACTGATTAACATTGATACACATGTTTCCAATGATAACAAAAAAGATTTTTCCTTTTCCTATGAGATTGATATTTTTGAAAGTATAGTCGGACTAGATGTTTCAGTTTTAAATGAACCTGTTGCCAGAATCTCATTTTCAGAAATGGCGAAGGATTTCAATTATGATATTGTTTATACAACAAAGGTGAATTCCGGATTGCAGAAAATGTATCGTGAGTATTATGAATTGAAAAGGAAAGCAAAACTCACTCCCGCAGATACAACTTTACCAAAATCGATTCCCGCAAAATCCAAAGGCATAAAAAAATGAGTTTCAAAGTGCCACAATAAAAGACCCGATTAAGAATTCGATTTTTCATTTTTGATTTTTCCTACTATATCCCAAATGACTATTCCCGCGCTGACAGAAATGTTGAGTGAATGTTTCATTCCATATTGTGGGATTTCAATTATACCATCGCTTTCATGAATTAATTCCTGTCGCACTCCTTCCACTTCATTTCCGAAAATCACTGCTATCTTTTCGTTTTTTGACGGAATAAAATTTTGAAGTGAAATGCTTTTTTCAGCTTGTTCGACGGAATAAATTTTCCAACCCTTTTTTTTCAATTCAGCAATTGCTTCCAATGCTATAGGAAAGTGTTTCCAATTTACCGTTTCCGTTGCACCCAAAGCGGTCTTCTGAATTTCACGATGTGGTGGAGTGGGAGTGAAACCGCACAGATAAATTGCCTCCAAGAGAAATGCATCTGCAGTTCGGAAAACTGATCCAACATTGTTCATGCTTCGAACATCATCCAACAAAATAATCAATGGAGTTTTTTCTGCCTGATGAAATTCTTCAACAGATTTCCGTTCCAGTTCTTCGTTACGCAATTTTCGCATTTCACAAAGGTAAGTTTAAAGTCTAAAGTCGAATGTCAAAAGTCTTTTTCGATGAATTGTTGAAGCCATTGATAACATTCGACTGTAACTTTTAATTACATCTCGCCGTCTTATTACCAAAGACAAAGAAACTAACCCATTCAAAAATTAAATAATATGAAAACCCCATTTTACTTCCTATGTACCGCATTACTTCTGGCTTCCGCTCCAGTTTTGGCTTGTGGCGATTCCACCTCCTGTAAAATTCCACACGACGATTCCTTTAAGTTCTGGGAAGGACTTGATATTGGTGTGAATGGATATTATAATTCGCAAAACAGTTTGAGCACTCCTGAAGGAAATAATTTTTTGGAATTGGATTACGCACGTTCAAGAAGTTTTGCCTGGAATATGGGCCAATACAATTTCCATCTCTACAAAAATTATGTGAATTTGGTAACAGGATTTGGAATTGAAGTGAACAGTTATGCATTGCGAAATAATGTTTCACTTGTTCCCAATTCTAATCAGATAAGCGGAATTTCTGAGAACGTGGATTTTACAAAAAACAAATTGAAATCAACTTGGTTAAATGCGCCCTTGATGTTGGAATTCAATACCAGCAAAAATGAAAATCATTCTTTTCACATTGGTGTTGGCGCAGAATTTGGGTACAATGTTTTTCAGAATCGTTTGAAGCAAGAATATTCCATCAATGGCGATGAGCAAAAACGCAAAACAAAAGATGATTTCAATATCAACCCATTCCGCTACAGTTTGACTGCTCGTGTTGGTTATGGAAAATACACAGTGTTTGCTAATTATGGAATGACATCACTTTTTAAAGCGAATCAAGGACCGAAAGTTTATCCGTTCAGTGCAGGGATTTCAATTGACATCTGATGATTAATAATTAATAATGTCGGATTGGGAAACTGATTCGACATTTTTTTTTGCAAAAATAAATGCTGGATGTATCGAATTCTCACACGCGAATTCCAATGATGCAAACATCATCAACCTGTTCAAGCTTTCCTTTCCAATTGATGAAAAGTTCATGCAACTTGTTTTTTTGATCTGCAATTGGTAATACTGAAATTTCAATGAGTGATTTTTTGAGGTTTTTGCTCATGAATTTTTTTCCTTGTGGACCACCAAATTGATCGGCGAACCCGTCACTGGACAGATAAATCATATCTCCTGGAAGTAATTGAATAGTGTGCAGTTCAAACTTCTGGTCGTCATTTGTAAATCCTCCAATTGAAGATTTGGTGGCTGTGTATTCTGATAATTCCCCTTTACTGTAAATCCACAATGGCCTGTTTGCACCGGAATATTTTAATGTTAAACCTTTCAATTGACAAACGGCAATGTCCATTCCATCTCTCGATTTTGCAATATCACCGGACTGACGCAACACTTTTTTTATTGATCTGTTGATCAGTGAAAGAATCTTATCGGGTTCAGAGGATAATGTTGTTGCATAATTCAATTCCTCAACGCCAATCATGCTCATCAATGCGCCGGGAACACCGTGACCTGTGCAATCAGCAATGGAGAATAAAATGGAATTCTCTGTTTCGGATAAATAGTGAAAATCACCACTAACAATGTCGCGGGGTTTGGAAAGTACAAATGATTGTGGAAGTAATTTTTTCCATTCTTCTTCCAATGGCAACAAGGCCTGTTGAATGAGCAATGCATAATCGATACTATCGGTGATTTCTTTCTTTTGCAATTGAATGACATTGTTTTTTTCATTGAGTGAAAAATTCTTTTGAAGTATTTCTTCTTTCTGAATTGCCAGCAAACGATTTATTTTTCGGATTGCACGATAGGCAATCAACATTAAAATTCCTCCAATTAGGAATAATGTGGCAATGCCAATGATGAGCCATCTGATAGTTGCTTCCTTCTTCAATTGTTCATCCTTGATGGCACTTTGTTTTGAAATTTCATCAGTGTCATACTTCACTTTCATGTCGGTCAGCTGCTGGTTTATTTCATCACTGAACAAACTGTCTTGTTGTTGGGCTGCCAACTTATAGTAATAAAATGCGGAATCAAATCTTCCCATTGCGGAATCAGCAAATGCGGAAAACATAAATGCCTGTTGCAACACCAGGTGAAGTCGTAAACTGTCGCCCAAATGAATGGCTTTTCGAATGAAAAATTTCGCTTTTTCAGGTTCATGATTACTCACATAATTTACCCCGATATTCAGGTAGGATGTTGCAACACCAGGTAAATCTTGCATTGTAATTCTTTTTTCGAGCGCTAATCTGTTATAATAAAATGCATGGGTAGAATCTTTCAGGTTCTCATAATTCAATGCCATGTTATTGTAGCAGGATGCCAAATTGTAATCATCATTGGCTTTTTTGTAAAGGTCAATTGCCAGATTGTAATAATAATTTGAAGAATCGTAATTGAATCGAGTTCGATAAACAAGGCCAAGATTATTGTACGGATTTCTTAATCCCAATTCCTCTCCAGCATTTTTCATTACTGAAACAGATTGTTTCAAATAAGGAAAAGCATCTTCATATCGCAACTGATTGATGAAAACCAACCCGATATTATTAAGAACATTCCCTTGCATCATTTTGTTTCCAGACTCCTCATAAAGTTTCATTGCACGCAAATCATAATCCAAAGCTTTGTCATAAACTTGCATTGCTGAATAAACCAAACCTGCATTATTCAAGGAATTGGCCATCCCTTTTTTTAGTCCGAGATTGGAATACAGATCGTAAGATTTTGTGAATTCATCCAGCGCTTCCTTGTTGTTTCCTTTGTGCATCAAGGCAATTCCCATTTGAATATGTCCTGCTGCCATTCCAAAAGTATAGCCCGTAACTTCAGCAACTGAAATGCATGCTTTGGAATATTTAATCGTACTGTCGGGTTCAATATTCTGATAATACTTGCAAAGGTCAATGAGCGCCAACACTTTTACAGTATCCGTTTTTGTATTCTTTACAACGGAAAGTAAACTGTCTACCTTAGGGTTGTTTTCCTGCGCAGGCAAATGAAATCCCCAAAAAATTGCAATTGCAAAAATGAAAAGGGTTATGCGGTGCATAAATTTAGTTGGAGTGGGAAAGGTAGGAAATTTCAAATGTGCAAATTAACAATGTGCAAATTAATAATCCAGGAAATTCAATAATCGCTATTCATTTTCTAAATGGTAATTAGTAAGCTGGTAATTGGTAATTGGTAATCGGTAATGGGAAATCAATTCCCCGCCAATTCTATCCCCCTTGCTTCCGCTCTCAAAATTCCATCGACAAGCGCTTTGTGCAAACCTTGTTCCTCGAAAACTTTTATTGCCGCTTCGGTGGTTCCACCTTTTGATGCGACAGTTTTAATCAATTCATCAAAGGATTTATCGGCATTGTTGACCAAATGAAAAGCGCCGAGCATGGTTTGTTTTACCAATGTGGTGGCAGTGGTTTCTTCCATTCCCATTTGTTTTCCGGCATCAATCATGGCGCGGAGGATGTAATAGAAATAGGCAGGACCGCTTCCACTCAATGCCGTAACGGCATTCAACAAATTCTCATTTTCGAAATAGGCTGTGCGGCCGGTTGTCGCCAACAGATTTTCCACTTTGTGCACTTGCGCCATCGTGACACTTGCATGCGCGCTGAATCCTGTCATTCCCATTCCAACTTCAACAGGTGAATTGGGCATTGCACGAATGATTGTTGAGTGAGCAAGATAATTTTCAAGTTGTGTTATAGTAATACCTGCCATGATGGAAAGAATGATCACATTCGGATTCAGGTTCATTTTTATTTTCGGAGCGAGTTCGTGAAAATCCTGCGGCTTTACGGCGAGAATGATCAATTCGCTTTGGGAAATTTTCGGGTCGTCGGCTAAGACGACTTCTCCAAGATCCAATTGAAGCAAATGGTCGCGGCGCGATTCATTTTTTTCTGCAAGCAGGAGTTCGGATTTGCTTACAATGTTGTAGCGGAGGAAGGCGCGTGCATATACAAGGCCCATGTTTCCGCAGCCGATGATGGTGACTTTCATTTTGTAAAGATAGAGTTGCGATGGAGAATTCTGCAGAAATTGTTTTTGAAACACATAGGAACATAGTACACATAGGTTTTGTGGCCCTATGTTTCTATGTGTTTAGCCTTTTGTTTGAAACTGAAATGGGCGAAAATAACTCGGAATGATATTTTTGGTCCACTAACAGAATTGTAGGGGGTAAAAATATTTTATTGAGAAAGCAGCCTATGTCGTCCCTATGGGACTTTTTTATTTATTTATTGTAG
>CAIQQJ010000164.1 GCA_903873905.1 uncultured Flavobacteriales bacterium | reverse complement strand
AGAAAATCATCGGCACCTAGGTCCATAGCTTTCCTGAAAACATCACGCTGCGAAATGGCTGTAAAAAAAACAAAGGGAATTTCGCTAAGCTCCGGAATGTTTTTCATTGCCCTTAAAACACCATAGCCATCAAGTTCTGGCATGAATATATCGCAAATAACTAAGTCAGGTGGGTTTTTAATTGCTACTTCAAGTCCTTCTTTCCCATTCTTGGCAACGCTGGCAATATAACCTGCCAACTGCAAAAGTTCTGCTGTATTTTCCCGCATCGAATCATTATCCTCAATGACTAGGATTGTATTTTTCATGGTTTGAAAAATTGAAACAAATAATTACTCTTTCGCGTGAAATGATTTTTTATTTGATACAAAAAAAAACAATTATTGGTCTAAACTTGATGATAATACTCATTTACACACATGACTCTTCGTTCATCATTAAATAATAGTAAGTGGAAGTAGTTAAAAATAATTATCTGTTTTTATAAAACAGATTTATTTTGCTAAATACTAATATCAAATTCTGAATATTTTTCTGATGAAGAGAATTATGTTTATGAAATTCAAATAGAGTGTTAGCGCTCCAATTATTCCAAGTTTCGCATTGAGTTCAGGTTTACGATTTGCTTCCTGCGCAAAACTGTCAATTGTAGATACTTTCCAAAATGTTACGGCATTGAATGATATTACACAGATGGAACTGAAGACTAGCGTTGTCAAATTATCTTCAAGAAAAAAATTGATTAGCATAGCGAAAATGATTCCGGCAATAAGCATTGTTAGAAAACTTAAGGATTGTTTGGTGCCAGATTTTGTAACATGACAGAATATTCCCATTGCACTGAACATCAGAGCAACAACATTGTAGGTGTTATAGATGGATTCATTTGAATAGGCCATGAAAATAATGCTCTGACTAATTCCCATGATGATTGAAAATCCCAAAAACAATGTAATGAGAATGAAGTATGAAAAATTGTATAAGCTCTTGAACATAAGTGGCACAAAAATGAATGGCAAGAAAATACCAATGAAACCTAAGGTTGTAGTTCCTTGATTATTCAAAAACAATGCAAAAATTGACGGTGTATAATAAATGAGGTAGGATATAAATGAAGTTAATGCCAATCCAAGTCCCATCCATCCGAATACGCGATTCAAATAAACACCTGACGGATTCGAATAAACTCCCACATTATATAATGAACTTGTTCTCATCTGATTTACTTATAAACAACTAACCAATCAAATTGACTAAAACTATGGCTGAAATGAAATGGCACAGATCACTACCTTGAATGATACATAGTTTGTGTTTGTTTTGGAAATCAAATATTTCTATGTCTAATGGATAGGGAGAATAAAAAATGGTTTCTGAAACTCGTTTAGGAATTCAAACTAGGCATTGTCTATATTAGCAAACAATTTATTTCAAATTTGAAGCATGAATAATGCAGTAATCAGTTTACACGCAACCAATCCTAATGATAGTGTTGTGATTTCGATTATGGCCGATAGAATTTGGCGTTCACATTATATTCCAATCATTGGCGAAAAGCAGGTGGAATACATGCTGGAGAAAATGTATTCAGAAAAAAGTTTGCGTGAACAGATGGGGGAGGGGCAACAATTTTTTCTTGCAAAATCAAATGAAAAAAATGTTGGATATGTTTCCATTAGCAAAAGAAACGCATCCGAATTTTTCATGCATAAGTTTTACATGGAAATGAATGAACAAGGAAAAGGTTTTGGAAAAAAAATATTTTCTGAATTGCTTCTGCTTTTTCCGGAATTGAAATCCATGCGCTTACAAGTGAACAGAATGAATTATAAATCCATCAATTTTTATTTCCGCTTGGGCTTTGTAATTGAAGAAGCGAAAAGTTTTGATATTGGCAATGGTTTTTTTATGGATGACTTTGTGATGGTTTTTAAAAAGATTTAACCTTGCGCTCACTAGCGTGTCTTAGGTAATTGTAATCCAAATAATACAATACTCGAACTGAAACCTGATTTAATTGAGGACCTTCAATCGTATTCTGAAAATTGTGGGAATAATTGTAGTCAATCGCTGCAGTTTCATTGAGGATATTTTGTTTCCAAGAAACACTAAGCGTACTTCCTGGAGTGAAATTCCAAGTGTAAACAACATCTATGTTGAAGGAATTATAACTGAAATCATTGGTCCCAGCCGCATAATAATTGGAATATTCAGAAAGTGATCCATCATTATTCAGGGTAAAATATCCAGTATAATGTCCCGTCTGCCAATAATGTCGTGCTTGGAAGGAAAGCGACATATCACGCGTGAAAACAAAATTTGCACTCAATCCATTTTCCCATGTATGAAGAATGCGGCTTCCGAAAACAATGGTGCTGTCATTGACGGTTTCCACCCAACCGTGATCACCGAAATCACCATTAAAGGAACTTCCAATTCCAATTGAAAAACGATTGCCAACTCGCCAGTTGATTTCTGTTCCTAATCCACCCCATGGATCGACAGGAATTGCATCACTGACTTTTGCCGTAGCTCCAACATTAAAATGCAAACTAATCCAAAGTGGTTTGTTGGAGTTGCTATTTAATCCTCCAAAATAACTTTGGTAGCGTGTACGGTTGAAAAATCGACCTTCCACTCTCGGTTCATAATGATCTCGTAGGTCAACTGGTGCAATCGTGGTTCCCAAATAGGCATAAAAGAAATTTCTGAACGTTGCCTGATTAAACATATTAATGCTCAAACTGTTTCGTTCATGTGTTTCAAGGTTGTCATTATATACAACATTGAAATTGAAATAGGCATCGTTGAATATTTTCCATGGGTTGAAAATAATGTAACTCATGTCAAGACTATTGGAGGAATAGTTTGTTTCATTGTTTATTCCCATATCGTTGCAATCCCAATTACGGTTTACCTGTTGACGGTTGATGCCATATTGGAATTTACCACTGTTCTTTAGAATACCCATTCTGAAATAATAGCCAACATTGGCATTATAATTTCCTTTTGTATAGGTTGGTTCCAATACATTACTCACTCCGCCATCACCATTGAAATTCCAGGAACTTTTTTTATTGTTGATGGAGAATCCAGTTGCCGTAACATTCGCGCTTCTTCCTCCATGCGAGCGTATCACATTGGTGTTTGTAACATACGCATGTGAACTGTTTGAAAATTGCTTATCAAAAACAAAAATATTATAGTTCGCCGAGAATTCCGTTAATACTCTTCTTTTTGCTCCAGTTACCGTGTCCTGCGCAATCGCATAGGTGTTATCGACGTATGCATTTAATATTCCTACACCCAAACCTTCATTGGTCCTTCCCGTAATTTTTGTTGCATTAAGCAATTTCGATTGATTTGGATTCTTGATTATTTTTTCAGTGCTCGTTGTCAAATAAGGAGCAGCATAAAAATCACTTGGTGTTTTTCCTATTCTTCTCGAATAAAAAATTCCACCCAAATCAAAAAGATCAGTGCCCTCAGTGAAAAACGGACGTTGCTCATTATATTGAATTTCAAACGGACTTAAATTTTTCACAACATTATCACTTCTCACTTGTGAAAAATCGGGAAGCAAAGTCATGTCAAGCGTAAAACTTTCATTTATTCCATATTTCAATCCCAATCCTCCAGCCATATTTGCAGATGTATTGGAAGGTCCGAAGCGAGAATCTTTTTCCACGATGCCCGATAAATAGGGGGTAAGCGAAAGTCGGATGGGAGAGTCAATATCATCCAAGCCATTTAGTATTCCCCAAAATTTCATTGGATTGGGATTGTCTTTTGGAGTCAAAGCCCATTGGTCAAATTCATGTTTTCTGTTAATGCTTCTGGTAAACTGAACGCCCCAAATCTGAATTTTGCTTGTGGGAAAGCGCAATGCCGACCAAGGGATTTCCATTTCCAAACTCCAGCCATTGGGTAAAATTTTCACATCACTATGCCAAACGGCATTGAAATTATAATCTGAAAATCTCGAATCGGCCTGAACTCCTGATGCGGTAACAGAAAAATCGAATGCGTCTTGCTGCGTATTGTAAGTATCAAACACCACCCGAAAATTATCAGCATTCGGATATTGATCACGCAAGCCCAATTGTTTCATAATGCTATCTGGCGAATTATCGAAACACATTGCACCAATGTAAATTCCAGCATTATCATAAGTAATCCGAACTTCCGTTGGAAAACTAACTGGAGCCTTTTCTTTCGGACTGCTTTGAATGAAATCGCCTGTAACTTGTGCAGTCTTCCAGCATTCATCATCAAGCACACCATCAATTTTTGGTGCAGTCGCAATTTTATTCGCGGCCATTGTACGCCTTACAATAACAGTATCCTCTTTTGTGCCAGCGAAAAGCTTCGCAGAAAAACATAGCAAAAGTAAGAGGACTGGAATTATTTTGAATTTCATAAGGGGCGTTTGTTGTTCAAAGATGGTATTAATAAAACGTTGAAAAAAGAGAAAGATGATAAAAGGGTGATAAATAGTTTGATGGGAAAATGTTTTTAGAATATAAATTCAAAAATAATTGACTTCCAAACCGCTTAACACCAACAAACTCCCAAAAGTATTATGGGTTTGCTGCAATCCCAAACCAAAAAAACATTGTGCCCCCTATCAACGATTGATATTTAAATCCACCAATCACCAATCACCAACCGCCAATTGTTAGTTCTCTGTGAAAAGAAATAGGAAATAGGAAATCGTTAATCAGCAATTCCCGATATATTTGTCCTCCTAAAAACCAAATACTATGAACCTCCACGAATATCAAGGAAAATCAATTTTAAAAAAGTATGGCGTTCCAATTCAGGAAGGCATTGTTGCTGAAACTCCAGAACAAGCAGTTGCCGCAGCAGAACAATTGAAGAAAGAAACCGGAACGGGTTGGTGGGTTGTAAAATCACAAATTCATGCTGGTGGTCGTGGAAAAGGAAAAATCGCAGGAACAGAACAACGTGGAGTTGTCCTTGCAAAATCACTTGATGATGTAAAAAACTTTTCTCAAAATATTCTTGGAAATTACCTGGTAACAGCACAAACAAGTGCAACTGGAAAAAAAGTGAGTAAGGTGCTTATTGCACAAGACGTTTATTATCCAGGAGCAGAAAAACCACTTGAATTTTACATGAGTGTTCTTTTGAATCGTGCAAAAGGCAGAACTGTCATTATGTATTCTCCACAAGGAGGAATGGATATTGAATCTGTTGCGCATGATACGCCTGAATTGATTTTCAATGAGGAAATCGATCCTAAAGTAGGACTTCGCGATTTTCAATGTCGTCGAATCGCTTTCAAATTCGGACTTTCCGGAGAAGCTTTCAAGAACATGGTGAAATTTGTTCGCGCACTCTATAACACCTATGATGCGATTGATGCTAGCATGTTTGAAATCAACCCTGTTCTCAAAACATCAGATGGGAAAATCATTGCGGTCGATTCAAAAGTTACAGTTGATGGAAACGGTTTGTTCCGTCATCCTGATATTGCAGAAATGCGCGATACAACAGAAGAAGATGCAACTGAAGTAGAAGCAGGCAGTTATGGACTAAATTATGTGAAGTTGGATGGAAATGTGGGTTGTATGGTAAATGGGGCAGGCCTTGCTATGGCAACCATGGATATCATCAAACTTGCCGGTTTCGATCCAGCCAATTTCCTTGATGTGGGTGGTACAGCAAATGCCGCTCGTGTTGAACAGGCTTTCCGCATTATTCTTCGCGATAAAAATGTAAAAGCAATTCTCGTGAATATTTTCGGTGGAATTGTTCGTTGTGATCGTGTAGCACAGGGAATTGTTGATGCTTATAAAAATATTGGTAATATTCAGGTTCCAATTATTGTGCGTTTGCAAGGAACAAATGCTGTGGAAGCTCAAAAAATCATCACCGATTCTGGCTTAAAAGTTTTCTCCGCAATTCAATTGCAAGATGCGGCTGATCTTGTGAAACAGGTTGTGAAATAAAATAACAAGATTCCAAAATATTCAAAAACCAGGTTCCGAATTTTATTAGGAATCTGGTTTTTGTACTTCTTAATATTTTTAAAGTTTACCTTTATACCATGCAGATAGATTTTTCTTCCATACTTAATTCTGAAGAACTTTCTTTGCTTGAGCGAACCAGGAGAACCTTCAAAATAAAAAAGAATCAACTCCTTTTTATGGAGGGTAAAGAGCCCGCTGGAGCCTATTTCCTATTTAAAGGAAAAATAAAAATATTTACTACGGATGCAAAAGGAAGGGAACAAATAGTTCATCTTGCAAAACCTGGTAATATATTGGGATATCGCGCATTATTGGGAGACGATTGTTTTTCATGTTCCGCTTCAGCTTTGGAAGATTCTGAGGCTTGGTTTATTCCTAAAGAAACTTTTTTTGGTCTTCTTGAGAATAATGCAACCTTCTCCCACGCTGTAGTCAAAATATTGACAGCCGAATTACGGCATGCCGAACACCATATTGCTGGTTTAACCCGCAAACCTGTTAAATCGAGAATAGCTGCTGTCTTAATTATGCTTGCCGACACCTATGGATTTGCAAGTGACGGAAAAACATTGGCCGTTTCATTGACAAGAGACGAACTAGCGGGATTGGTTGGAACTGCTACTGAAACAACAATTCGCTTGCTGAATAGCCTTCGGGAAGAAGGATTATTGGCAACCGAAGGGAAGAAAGTTCGTCTACTAGATAGAGCCGCATTGGAGCGTTGCTCTCAAAACGCGTGAATTCAAGGAAAAAGCCTACTTTTGCACCCTTCATTATGGGTAACCGCATTATTTTACTAATTACGTTCATCGGGACATTTATGCTCGGCTGCAATGATTTTAATCGTTTGCAGAAGAGTACTGACCTCGATAAGAAATATGATGCAGCCGTTGGCTATTACAACAAAGAGGATTATGTAAAGGCACAACTGATTTTTGATGAGTTGTATTCTGTTTTGAGAAGTACAGAAAAGGCAGAAAACGTCGCCTATTATTTAGCGTATTGCGATTATAAGATGGGCGATTATATCATGGCAAGTTACTTGTTCAGAAATTATTTCCGTACCTATCCTACAAGCACGCGCGCTTCAGAATGTTTATACATGAGTGCTTATTGCCATTATATGGTTTCTCCCCCTTGGAGTTTGGATCAAGAGGATACCTATTCTGCAATAGACGAATTTCAATATTTCATTCAGATGTTTCCGACGGATACCGCACACATTCATGAATGCAACAAACTCGTTGATTTATTGCACAAGAAATTGGAGAAAAAAGCATTCATGAATGCAAAGATGTATTACAATATTGCTGATTATAAAGCGGCCATTACAGCATTCAATTTAGTCTTGCATGATTACCCAGATACGCATTATCGTGAGGAAGCCATTTTTTACACCGTGGAAGCAAAGTATTATCTTGCGTCAAATTCGGTTGAGGCAAAACAGGAGGAAAGGGTTAATGATGCCATTAAAGCATGCTCTGATTTCCTACTGCAATTTCCGATTAGTGAATACACATCGCAAATAAAGAACACACAAGATAGAGCACTGAAACTTCAGGATAAAATATTGAAAAACAATAAAATAAGGACTAATAATTAATCATCTACTATAACCAACAAAATGGCAGACTTCAAAAAATCAACCGCAGATTCTACAACAGTCACACGCGATCTTCGCCAACTGGATTTGACAACAGGTAACATTTACGAAAGTGTTGCAATTGTTTCAAAACGCGCAAATCAGATCAGTGCCGAGATCAAAGAAGAACTTACAGGAAAACTGAATGAATTCGCAACGCACACAGATAATCTTGAAGAAGTATTCGAGAACCGTGAGCAAATCGAAATCTCTAAATATTACGAGCGTTTGCCTAAACCGGTGAACGTTGCCCTTCAGGAATTTTTCGATGGTAAAGTTTATCACCGTAATCCGGTTAAGGAAGCTGCTAACGAGCAAAAATAATTTTCTCACGAAACGCTATGGACATGATGATTTGCCTCGGCTAATTATCATGTCCTTGTTGTTTTTGGTAAAATGAAAATCAATGCTGAAAGGGAAACGCATTTTACTTGGTGTTACTGGTGGGATAGCAGCCTACAAATCTGCTTTTCTGGTCAGATTATTAATTAAGGCCGGCGCAGAAGTAAAAGTAGTAATGACTCCTGCAGCTCATCAATTCATTACGCCACTCACACTTGCCACCTTGTCGAAAAACCCAGTTGCCACCCAATTTACAAATGGGGAAAATGGCGAATGGAATAATCACATCGATTTGGGTTTGTGGGGCGATTTGATGGTCATTGCACCTGCAAGTGCGAACACCCTTTCAAAACTTGCAGAAGGAAGAAGTGATAATTTATTGGTAGCTGTTTTTCTTTCTGCTCGTTGTCCTGTTCTTGTTGCTCCAGCAATGGATTTGGATATGTATTCGAATAAAGCAACACAAATCAATCTTGTTCGCATTCAACAAAACGGTGTTAAAATAATTCCACCGGGCACAGGAGAACTTGCAAGCGGATTATCAGGTGAAGGAAGAATGGCGGAACCTGAAGAGATATTAAAATTCATAGAGGCAACTTTTACCAATGCTAGTCGTCTTTCTAGTAAGAAAATACTTGTGACCGCAGGACCAACTTACGAAGCCATAGACCCCGTTCGATTCATTGGAAATCATTCCTCTGGGAAGATGGGATTTGAATTGGCAGAGGCATTGGCAGAGCGTGGAGCAGATGTTGTTCTGGTGAGCGGCCCTGTTTCTTTGCAAACAAAAAATCCGCGCATTGAGCGAAAAGATGTGGTTTCGGCACAGGAAATGTTTGAGTGTTGCATGGAAATATTTCCAACTTGCCACGCGGCAATTCTTTCAGCGGCTGTTGCCGATTTTCGCCCGAAAAATGTAGCGGATTCAAAAATTAAAAAGGGTGCAAGTGGAATAAATGAAATTTCATTGGAAGAAACACCTGATATTCTGGCATCACTTGGCAAATTGAAATCGAAAAAACAAATTCTTGCAGGATTTGCTTTGGAAACCAACAATGAAATTGCCAATGCAAAAACAAAACTAGAATCCAAAAACCTCGATTTTATTGTTCTGAATTCCTTGAAGGATTTTGGCGCGGGATTTGGAACAGATACCAACAAAATTTCCATTCTCACAAACGAGGGGAAAACAATTAACTTTGAACTGAAGTCAAAATCCGCAGTGGCAAACGATATTGCCGATCATCTTGTAACGATTTCTCCAAATGAAGCATAGTCTTTTTCTGTTTTTTTCTCTGCTGCTAATTCAGCTTCCTTCCTTCGCGCAGGAATTGAATTGCCAGGTTCAAGTTGTTTCACCTCAAATCCAGGGAACAACGGAGAAACATATTTTTGAAACCTTGCAGAAGTCCATTTATGAGTTCATGAACAATACCAAATGGACCAATGATGTTTTTTCTCCTGAAGAAAGGATTTCTTGCAATTTGTTATTGAACATTACTGAAAAACCTTCAACCGATCAGTACAAGGCAACTTTGCAAATCCAATCTTCCCGTCCAATTTATAAATCAAGTTATACTTCAGTTCTTCTCAATCATAATGATGCGGATGTTCAATTTGGTTATGTGGAATATCAACCTCTTGAATTTTCGATCAGTCAACATCTGAATAATCTGACTTCCATTTTAGCATTTTATTCTTACGTAATTATTGCGCTTGATTATGATTCTTATTCCTTGAATGGAGGAACCGTTTATTGGCAGAAAGCGCAAACCATTGTTTCCAATGCACAAGCTGCTCCTGAAAAAGGATGGAAGTCGATGGAATTAGGAAGCAAGAACCGTTATTGGATGGCCGACAATATGCTGCAACCTACTTATGCGCCCATGCGCGAATTGATGTATAAATACCATCGTCTTGGATTTGATGTAATGTATCAAGATGTAAATGGCGGTCGGGCAATTTGTTTGGAAGCATTGCAAACACTTGATAAAATTCACGAACAACGTCCTTTGTCATTTCCCATGCAGCTTTTTTTCAATGCGAAAAAGGATGAAGTGATAAAGCTATTTTCAGGTGGCACGCCTGATGAAAAAGCAAAGTCTGTTGCACTGCTTCAGCGAATTGATCCTGGTAATGGAATTCAATACCAGAAAATCACGCAAACACAGTAGGGTAATCTTAATCCTTTTATTTGGTACAGTTTTTGGCTAAACTTGGGAAATATTAAACCAGTCCCATGAAAAAGTCATTACTAAAACTATCCTTTCTTATACTAATTGTCGCTTCTGCAATTGTGACAATAACCATTTCTTCCTGCAAAATCGGAAGTGCAAGTCTGCAAGTCTTACAACCTGCCGATATTATGTTGCCGCAACATTTCCAGAAATTCGTTTTGGCCGATCGCACACGACCTGGAAAAGGGAATGGGCAGCAGGCCCTCAATGCGCTTGAAGGACTTTTGACAGGAGAAGGAATATTTCAGGATAAATGGGGTGCAGAAGATTGTCTTGAAGGATTGCGCCAGGTTTTGATTCAAACACCGCGTTATACAGTTGCAATTGCAGCATTGGATACAGCAATCAAAGGAACAGGCCGACGTCAAACCTTGCCTCCTTTGGATTGGAATACGGTTAGCAAATTAATTGGCAATGATACCGAAACCGCTTTGGTGGTTCTTGAAGCATTCGATTCCAACAACGATTTGCAACATGAAATTGTTCAGACCACTCAACGTGGAGCCAATGGTGAAAACATCAATGTGCCAGAATATCGTGCACACAATCGCGTGAATGTTTATTGTGTTTGGAGAATTTATGATTTGAAAGCAAAAACAATTGTTGATCAATACACACAGGAAAGCTACCAGCAATTTGATGGTTCCGGTGCAACACAAGCGGTGGCAGATAGTAGATTACCTGCACGACGCGACATGACGAGTAAAGCAGGGATTTCTGCAGGAATGCAATATGGACATAGAATTTCTCCTCAATGGGTAACAGTAACTCGTCAGTATTACAAAAAAGGAAGTGATGTGCTGAAATCCACAGCTAAATTGGTGAAATACAATAATTGGAAAGCCGCTGCTGATGCTTGGGACAAGGAATCAACTTCAGCCGATCCCAAAGCTGCTATGCGTGCAAGTTTTAATATGGCCCTTGCTTCTGAAAAAGCGGGTCAGCTTGACTTAGCCATTCAATGGGCAGAACGAGCGCAGCAATTGGGCGATAAACGCGCCGCACGCTATATTCAGATTCTTCAGCAACGTCAGTATGATCAGAAGAAGTTGGAAGAACAGATGAAGGGACAGAAACAGTAAGCGGTTATCGGTAGGCAGTAATCAGCTATCAGTTTGAAATTCGGTAATATATTTTTTGACTGATTACCGGCAACTGCCTACCGACAACTTATCTTTGCCGTCGATGTACAAATCAATCATTCGTCCTATTTTCTTTCTTTTCAATCCTGAAAGAATTCACCATTTCGTTTTTTCTTATATCAAATTCATTTTCTGTATTCCTGGAATTTCATCCTTGTTTCGCGCAATTTTTCTTGTGAGAAATCCGAAACTGGAAGTGAACGTTTTGGGTTTGACATTTCCGAATCCTGTTGGTTTGGCTGCGGGATTTGATAAGGATGCTAAATTGTTTGATGAACTTGGTGCGCTTGGTTTTGGTTTTGTTGAAATCGGAACCGTTACGCCATTGGCACAACCTGGCAATGAAAAACCGAGAATGTTCCGTTTGAAAAAAGATTCCGCATTGATTAACAGAATGGGATTTAATAATGAAGGTGCATTGGCAGCAGCAGAACGTTTGAAAAAAAGAAAAACCAATGTTGTAATAGGAGGCAACATCGGGAAAAACAAAATCACTCCCAATGAGAATGCAGCGGATGATTACGAGAAATGTTTTGATGCACTGTATCCTGTTGTGGATTATTTTGTTGTCAATGTGAGTTCTCCCAACACGCCCAACCTTCGCGCATTGCAGGAGAAAGCTCCATTGACAGAATTGTTATTGCGCTTGAAAAAGTTGAATGCAAGCAAACCAAAACAGCGCCCCATACTTCTGAAAATAGCACCCGATTTAACTGATGGACAATTGGATGATATCATTGACATTATTAAATCAACAGGAATCGATGGAGTAGTGGCAACGAATACAACAATTTCAAGAGAAAATCTCCGAACCAATAACTCCGAACTCGAAACTATTGGAGCCGGTGGATTGAGCGGAAAACCATTGACAAAAAGAGCAACAGAAGTGATTCGATATCTTTCTGAAAAATCAGGTAAAGCATTTCCGATTATGGGAGTTGGTGGAATTCATTCACCGGAAGATGCAATAGAAAAATTAAATGCTGGTGCTTGTTTGGTGCAATTGTATACAGGATTCATTTATGAAGGGCCGGCAATTGCGAAGAAGATTAATAAGGCGATTTTGGCTGGTAAGATTTGAGAATTCTTATTTCTCAATGAGGATTTTCTGAGTAAACGAATCTGTCTCCGTTCTCACCTTCACAAAATAAATCCCATTCACCTCATTGCTCAGATCAATTTCAGATTTCAGATTTTCGATTTCAGATTTGAAAATGATTTTTACAGAACGGAATACCCTATGATTTGCCAAATCCACTGATGCCGCATTTAGTAAAAATCATTTTCTTCTGATTGCGGGAAGACGTCCACGAAAAGTGTGGAATTGGAGTTTTGCTGCAAACAGCGGCGATGGCAAGTGCGTGCAAAATGCCAATTCTTTTTTCGTGGTGCCTTTTTCT
>CAIQQJ010000163.1 GCA_903873905.1 uncultured Flavobacteriales bacterium | reverse complement strand
GTCCAACTAGTTCCCTGATTTGTTGATTTGAACAACAAAGTGCGACCGCAATAAATTGTATTTGCAGTTGTTGGATCTTGATACCACGAGGTAACCCAAGGCGCTGTTCCCGTCAAACCAGTAGTGATAGCAGTCCATGTGCCTCCTCCATTTGTAGTTCTGTTTAGGGAACCTGAATATTGTGATCCATACATCACATTGTTATTGGTTCTGTCAACGAAACAATCCATTCCATCTCCTCCCATTGTCTGACTATAAGAAGCGCCATTTTTCAAATTCGTTCCATTGTCCTGGTGCCCGGTGATCCAATAAGTTGGATTAGATGCTGAAAGTCCTATGCGATAACTTTGCGCTATACATAAGTTGGAAGAAATGTCAAGCCATGCTGTTCCATTGTTGGTTGTTTTAAAAACTCCTCCATCACAACCTTCAAACATTGTTGTAGCGTTTAAATAAACCATCGCATGCTGATCGGCGTGAACGTATGGTGCACCGGTTCCGGTCCAATGACCATTGAGCAACCAAGATGTTCCTCCGTTTGTTGTTCTCCAAATATTTACACCACCAACACAAACTTCATTTGCATTTGTAGGCGAAGCGTCAATTACCAAATCATACCAAGATTGTCCACCGGAAGCTGCGTCATTTCCTGCACTAGCCCAGCCAAGAAGATTTTGTGGTGAACTAACGGTTACCTGTGCGAATGAAGTTCCAGAATTTGTTGATTTGTAAAAACCAAAAAATCCTGAAGAGGCAGCACTACCTGCGATCATATAAATTGTACCTGTACTCGCAGCGGTAACAGCAATGGCCAGTCGATTTACACTAGCAGCAGCAGGAGTACCTGTTGTAATGGTTGCCCATGTTGCGCCACCGTCTGTTGATTTGAAAAAGGAAGTTCCGCAAGCATAAACTGTTGCAGGTGTGCCAGGCATAAATTCTGCATCAAAACAACCGTTTGTCAAAACTTGTGTCCATGTTGTTCCGCTGTTTGTTGTTCTCCAAATTCCAACATTTGAAAAAGCCATAATTGTTGTTGGCGTTGTTGGATTAATCAAAAGTTTTCTAATAGTTCTCCCTTGGTTTGGTGTCCATGCGAGTCCTGTGGTGTTCCATGTTGTTCCTCCATCGGTTGATTTCAAAACACCAGTTGAATAAGTATCTCCTGCATCACCATCACCTGTTGCGAGATACATGTTTTGTGTATTTGTAGGATCAATAGCAACATCACTTGTACCAATAACAGTTAGAAAATCTGTATTTGTTGTCCACGTTCCTCCGCCATTGGTAGATTTCCATAATCCTCCAGCTGCAGCTCCTGCCCAAATGTTATTTACGTTGGTTGGATCAATTCGTACGAATGTAACTCGACCAGCACCGCCTCCAGTTGGAGCGCCTGTTGGTCCAGCAAAAACCCATGTGCTCGATTGAACTGAGTTAGGTCCTGAATTTCTTTGTGTATTTGAATTGCCTTGCCCCTGCTGATATTGTTGCATGGCATCCGCATTAGTATTTAGATAATCTTCAAAACGCTGCCAAGTTGTAGATGGAAGACTTAGGTCGCCCGAAGGAAAAACGCGGGGTTCCATAAAATATTCCCACCGTTTATACTGTAGATAACCCTCCATTCCCGCTTCGCTTTCTTCACTTTCTTGGCCACTGCCTCCACGAAGAGCTTGCGTGTTTTGCTGAAGGCTTGCTTCACGTGAAATTTCACGTACCATGCCACGCATATCGTGGTTAAACTGACTTTGAATGGTATAAAAATTCGCGCCGGAATTTACCATTGGATCTTTCCAGATCTGAGCTTTTAGAATTCCTCCACTAAGAAGGATAAGGGCGGCAATCGCATACGCAGAGCAACGTAGTAGATTTTTTTTCATGTTTTTCAAGATTTGATAATACCTATTAAGGCTGGTTGAATTTCTTTCTTACCAGCATTATTAATTTGTAAACAAAAATGACGTTTTTTTCGTGTTGGGGTTTTGCTTTAAACTACATGATTTAAAAATATAACTTATTATGCTAATTACCAAACGTTTTCGACGAACAATGTGTATGTGTCGGTGAAAACGAGCTGAAATTTGCGTTATGATAAACAAGATAATGTTCATTAATAAATTGAACCCAAATGAAAATGCCCTCTCTCTTTTTCTAGTTTAGCAACACACCAAAATAATTCGCTCTTTATGGCGCAGGAGAAAAAAATCTTCGTACTCGACACGTCGGTGATCATTTATGATCATAACGCAATTAAAAGTTTCAAGGAGCACGATGTAGTAGTACCGATTACGGTACTGGAGGAACTTGACAATTTCAAAAAAGGAAACGATACCAAGAATTACGCGGCGCGTGAATTCACTCGGTACATCGATAAAATATCTGGAAGAAACACCTTGCAGGATTGGGTGAACATCAATGGAAAAGGCCATGGCATGTTCATGATTGAAATGCATCAAGCTTCGAAAGTGGATGCGGAAAAAATATTTGGTGAAAAAAAAGCAGATCATCGCATTTTAAATTCAGCACTTTATTTATCCGAAAAATATCCTTCAAGGAAAGTTGTTTTGGTTACAAAGGATATCAACCTTCGAATTAAAGCAAAGTCATTAAGTCTTCAAGCTGAAGATTACGAAACTGGGAAAATCAAAAACCTGGATGAACTCTATACCGGAAATACGCTTGTGGAAAAAACACCTCCGGCCACAATTAGTGAGTTGTATGAAAAAGAAGTTGCGCCTATTCCATCTACCCTGAAAAAGGCAGATAAGGTTGCAAATCATTTTTACATATTGAAAAGTGGACAAAAATCTGTTCTTGCGTGGTACAACGCACATACGGAAATGTTGGAGCGTGTGAAAAAACAAACCGCATTTAATATTCTTCCAAGAAACGCAGAGCAGACATTTGCACTCGACGCTATTCTTCGCCCCGAAGTTCGACTCGTAACCTTGCAAGGTGTTGCGGGAACAGGAAAGACTTTATTGTCACTTGCTGGAGCCTTGGAGCAAAGAAGAAATTATCACCAGATTTATTTGGCACGTCCAATAGTTCCGTTGAGTAATAAAGACATTGGCTATTTGCCTGGCGATGTAAAATCAAAATTGAATCCTTACATGGAGCCGCTTTGGGATAACTTGAAATATATCAAGAGTCAATACAGTGAAAAAGATCGAGAGTTTAAGCAGATCAATGAAATGGTGGAGAATGAAAAACTGGTTGTTTGTCCGCTTGCATACATTCGTGGAAGAAGTTTATCGAATGTGTTTTTCATTGTGGACGAGGCACAAAACTTGACGCCACATGAAGTGAAAACAATTATTTCACGTGCAGGGGAGAACACAAAAATCATTTTCACAGGAGATATTTTTCAAATCGACACGCCCTATCTCGACACGCAGTCAAACGGCCTTTCTTACATGATTGATCGCTTGAAAGGAAAGGATTTATATGCGCACATTACACTTCAAAAAGGCGAAAGAAGTGAATTGGCAAATCTTGCGAACGACTATTTGTAGTGTTTTTTGATTGCGTTTGAAGCCCTGGAATACTGTTTTTGGGGGCTTTTTTCGTTTAATCTAAACATACAAGTTCCTGATTAACACGCTTTTGTATTTACAGCTCAAATAATGCATGTATCTACATGTATTGTTTAGTATCTTTGTCTTACCCAATTAATTAGAAATAAATAAAAAACATATACATGAAAAACAAATGGACAATTGATCCGATGCATTCGGAAGTACAATTCAAAATTAGACACCTTGTCATTTCAACGGTTAGCGGAAGTTTCACAAAATTTTCAGCGGAAGTTGAAACTGATGGGGAAAATTTCGAAAGCGCTCAGATAAAATTTTCAGCTGACGCAAACTCTATTACAACAGGAGCAGAACAACGTGACGGTCATTTGAACAGCGCAGATTTTTTTGATAGCGCAAATCATCCTACGATTGATTTCGTTTCAACTTCTTTCACGAAAGTGTCTGATGCAAATTATAAACTGAACGGAAATCTTTCAATTCGCGGCATTACAAAGCCAGTTGAACTGGATGTTGAGTTCGGCGGAATCATGAAAGATCCTTATGGAAATATCAAAGCGGGATTTGACGTTTCAGGAAAAATTAAACGCAAGGATTTTGGTGTAAGTTGGGATGTTGTTACTGAAGCTGGCGGAATCATGTTGAGCGATGAAGTGAAATTAATTGCGAACGTTCAGTTTGCAAAAGTGGTAGTGGAAGAAATGGCAGTAAAAGCCTAGTCCTTTTTTTGACAAATCCGGCAAGAGAATTTCTTGCCGGATTTTTTTGCATTTGACAGGGTGAGAATAATTTCCTCTTTCACAAAGCGAATTATTCGGAAAGAATAATACTTTGACTGAATGTTTCTTTCTCTGTTATGATTTTCAAAAAATAATATCCGGGGGCGCTTCCCTCAAGTGAAATGTTTTCGTTGTTTGAAATTTTGACAGACTTTATTTCTTCGCCCAGCAAATTGAAAACTTTCACTTCACCTTGTGAAATGTTTTTTGGAAACGCAACGTGAAAAATTCCATTTGACGGATTTGGGAAAACGAGAAAATGGTTTTCTGGAGTGTTGTTTTCAATTGTTGCTGTTGTGAATGGAGAAATGCAACAATTTCCACCAGCGGAAACATTGTAGGTACCACTCCAACATCCGTACTGCGTGTGGTGATAATAAAGAGTTCCTCCAAACGCAGAAATAAAATAATGCACGATTTGATCTGGAGTGTTGCAACCTCCCTGCGAGGTGGAGTCGTTGCATGAATAATTACAGATGATTAATCCGTAGCCATTCGAATTTGAATAAGTCGCTGTTGGCATTGGAATGATTGTATCGATATTATTTGCAACACCTGTGATCGTGGTTGTGAAAGGAAGTGAAAGTGAGCAATGGTTGTTTGTTCCATTATATCCCGCCCACCGAACTTCGGTTACGTTTCCAGCATAAGGTCCAGCAATGGTTATTCGTGCAAATTCATAAGAAACAATTCCGATTTTTAAATTCGGAATATTTTGATCAACATTGATGGTAAGTGGACCGCCATCATAATTCGAATAGATAATAACATTTGCATTTGCGTTGCAATACAAGGCTTGTCCGAATGAGAATGTGCCCAACAAAATAAAAACAAGAATAAAGTAGATTTTTTTCATTGTATGAAGTTTAGGTTTTGATTCAAAGCTAATCCTTCCCTTCTGCTTGGACGAAAAAAAAATGATTTTTACTATATTAAACATTGATATTGATTTTAATTTTTACATCTTTATGGAGATCGTTTCAGATATACATTGAATAGGAGTAACTATTTTATAATAGTTCCGTAAAAATGGGTCGCCCCATACATTAAAATCCCAATCTTGATTTTTAAATTTTCATCAAAAAACAATAACTGACAAATAGTCGGTCAACAATAAGTCGAATGAAAAAACTATACAGACTTCTAATTTTCACGATACTTGCTCTTTGTGTTAGGCCTGGGGTATCTCATGCAACTCACACCATAACTCCATTCACCACGCTCAATTTTTGTACGGCGGCGTATCCAACCGCCTATCAAAATACCGTCCTGTTTACTTTAAATGAAGTTGCTTTTATAGATTTCAATCCTAGTCAGGCAAACAAAACGATTGTTGTTACTCTTCCTGCTGGGTTTGAGTTTGATCCTGCCGCCGGACCAACCGTTACAAGAGGTGGAAGCAACACACTTACGATCAATTCTTTTACATGGACAACAACAGCCATTACTGTTACCATGTCGACCACCAATAATATAACGGCTATAAGCAATGTCAATTTCAATAACTTCCAGATTCGCGCAATCGCTGCAGGCAGTGGAGATTTGGCAAGATCAGGAGGAACATTTACTGTTGATGGTAGTGTGAACATTCCAGCTCCGGCTGAATCATTCGGCCATCTTAATGCAGGACCCGCCACTACTTATGCGTCAAGTAGTGTAATTCAATACACAACATCAAACATTGTAAGAAACTGTTCTGCAACTAAGAATCCAATTCTGGAAATTAGAGTTGATGTTGTTGGAAGTGTGGGTTGTCCTGCAACAATTACACAATTCAATTTAAGTACTGTTGGTGACGTTGGTTACTCACAAAATCCATTGGTAAATATTACCCGTGCAAGTATTTATTATTCCGGTTTAACACAAGGATTTTCCTACGCAAGTTTTTTCGGTTCCGTCCTTGCACCAAATGGTGCATTTACAATTAATGGTTCACAATCTTTACAATTAGGTTCGGGCACTTACTATTTCTACTTGACTTATGATGTTCCTGTCACAGCAAATATTGGCAACGGGCTTGATGCTTCTTTAACTTCATTTGTCTGCAATGCCGTAACGATAAACTCAGCAACAACACCAAATCCTGCAGGCATTCGAACAATTGTTGCGGGTACATGTCCTTCTGCTCCTGATTTGCCAAATCCTCCAGCAAACCTTCAAACTATTACAGCGGGATCATTGATTATTCCAATGGACAATGCTCACCAAAATTTGTGGCTCACCTATCCCTTTAATATTAAATCATATGGTTTGGTGAATGCACTTCTTCAGGCTGACATTCCTGTGAAATGGGTAATTACATCAGGTAAAGCAAAAGACTCAATTGATTTTTCTGCTGTTTGTGCTAGGGTTTATCCAACAGCAGTGGCTCCAGTAAATCAAGATTTCAGGGCGGGAGAATTTGTTGTTGATAGTTTTTATGTAAACCATTCTTTTTATTCTGGAGGACAAACGGCCACTCAGGTTATGAGTGCTTTTGCGGTTCAATGGAAGGTGGCTGTTTATCTCTTAACTGTAAATAAAACGGTTGATGTAAGATATACGCTTAACCATAGACCTAAAATTGCTGTATTCAGTAATGGTGGCAATGAGCAACTACAATATCAAATATTGGACTCGGCCAAAATAACAAACTATGTTGTAATTGGAGCTGGAGCTTTTACTGGTCTTGCGGATTGTTATACTTTTTGCTCTGAAGCACATTGGGATTATGCAACAAATCCTGACGTTGCTCCTGTACAGAATATTGTAGATTTTGTAAATCAAGGTGGAAATTTTTTGGCTCAGTGTGCAGGAATTGATTTGTATGAAAATCACCAGCCACAAACTGGGCATTTCCAAACCACAAATGGAATCACCTTTCAGAATACTGTTACCACAAATACATACAGTAATGCTGACATGGCCTTTAATCAATTTGAAGGAGTCATGTTCCCAAGAAGTGGAACGATCGCCACTTTTCAACCAGCGGCATCTTCTGTATACAAACCTGAAATGTATTATCAGGTTAGTGCCCCAACACCCACATCTACCGTTGTTGCAACTGCATCACATCTTACCGATCCAGATTCTGTTGGTTCAAATGTATTTTACCTTGGAGGACACGATTATGCTACTGGTCAATGGGGTACTTTATCCTACATCAATGGAACACGAATGTATCTTAATGCAGCTCTCGTTCCTGCACACAGACCAACAGCATTCACTCTTTCTCCAGGCGCAAACAGAACTATTTGTTCAGGGCAATCAACAACACTCGGTGGTAGTCCAACTGGACCAATTAGTGCTGTTTTTAACTGGACTCCATCAGCAAGCTTAAGTAGTTCCACTGCAGCAAATCCAATTGCAACGCCGACCGTAACGACAACCTACACTGTCACTGCCTTTGACGGAAGTTGCCCAGGTGGGCCTTCATATGTTACTGTAACTGTTAATCCAACACCTGCTGCTCCTACTGCTTCTAGCAATAGCCCTTTATGCGCAGGCTCAACATTGAACTTAACCGCATCCAACATTGTAGGGGCGACCTATTCTTGGACGGGGCCAAACGCTTTTTCTGCAATCATACAAAACCCCACTATTCCTAGTGCTACAATTGCTGCAGCGGGAACATATTCTGTAACAGCTACACTTGCTGGCTGTCTTGGGCCTGCAGGAACAACGGTAGTAACTGTTACCCCAACACCTGCTGCTCCTACTGCTTCCAGCAATAGTGCAATATGTGCTGGGTCCACTCTGAATTTGACTTCAAGTGTGATTGCGGGTGCAACTTATTCTTGGACGGGGCCTAATGCTTTTTCTTCTGCTTTACAGAATCCAACAATTGCTGCGGCAACGGTTGCGGCAAGTGGAACTTATTCTGTTACCGCTACGGTGGCAGGATGTACGGGACCTGCGGGCACAACAGTGGTGGTGGTGAATCCAATTCCTGCTGCGCCTACTGCTTCTAGCAATAGTGCAATATGTGCTGGGTCCACTCTGAATTTGACTTCAAGTGTGATTGCGGGTGCAACTTATTCTTGGACGGGGCCTAATGCTTTTTCTTCTGCTTTACAGAATCCAACAAT
>CAIQQJ010000162.1 GCA_903873905.1 uncultured Flavobacteriales bacterium | reverse complement strand
GAAGTGGAGTCATGGCGAAACAAATTATTCTAATATCAGAAATGCAGTTTGATTTGAAAAGAGGAACGATTTTTTTGATGTTGTTTT
Organism: uncultured Flavobacteriales bacterium; assembly: GCA_903873905.1. Lineage (GTDB taxonomy): Bacteria > Bacteroidota > Bacteroidia > Palsa-965 > Palsa-965. The sequence continues at coordinate 1,853 of CAIQQJ010000162.1, read as the reverse complement.
CAAAGAATACTTGTGCAAGCAATTCAGTTCACGGTTCTCCAAGAAAGAACCTCTAGTTAAAGGTATTCATCACCAAAAAACAAAACATGCCATCGAGTTCAGAAAATAAAGGAAAATCATTTTCCAAATGGATTAAGGCAATTTTCCACTCAAAGGAAACGAGTCCAAATTTGGAAAGCAAGTTTAATACCATCTATGAAAAAAATCTGTTCAAGGGTAAGGAATCAATTTCAGGGCCAGGGTCTGATCTGAAGCAAACGCAAGTGATCATCGATAAACTTCCTGAATTACTGAAACGGTATGATATTAAATCAATGATTGATGCACCCTGTGGTGATTTTTTCTGGATGCGAGAAGTCAACCTTTCGCAAGTAAAATATATCGGGATTGATATTGTGAGTGAATTGGTAATTAAAAATAACAGTGAATTCAAAAGTGAAAATCGCGAATTCATTTCCATGAATATTGTAGGAGACAGCTTGCCAAAGGCTGATGTTATTTTTTCTCGTGATTGCCTTGTGCATCTTTCAAATGAAATGGTAAGAAAGGCAATTTTGAATTTTAAGAGAAGCGGTTCGACTTATTTGCTCACAACAACTTTTTCGGGTCGGAAATCCAATGCTGATTTGCGAAATATTATTTGGAGGCCACTGAATTTGTGTCTTCCCCCATTTTCATTTCCTCAGCCAATTGAATTGCTTGTTGAAGAATGCACAGAAGGCAATGGGCAATACAGTGACAAATGTCTAGGCCTTTGGAAATTAAGTGATCTTCAAGGATGATACGAGTCCAATACTAATTAGCTTATGATTGCAAAGAAGCGTATTGTATTTCTATTTCATGATCCCTACCTCACGGGCGCAACCATTGTTTTGCTGAGGCAAATCAATTGGTTAAAGGAAAATAAGGAATTGGATTTCCTGTTTTTGATGAACCATTCAGGACCAGTTGTTGCTGAATTGGAAAAATTGGGAAAGATCTTGGTTTGGAATATTCCTGAAAGCGAAAATCCAAAGCCGATGTCCATTGCAAAAAGGGTCATTGGAAAATTCAAGAAGAAACAGGAGCACAGAGCTGAAATAATCGAAAATATAAAATTGTTCTCCCCTGATTTGATTTATGGAAACACGCTGATTTCACTTCCCATTTTGAAAAGATTAAAGGCAAGTTTGAATGTAAGAACCATTTGTCATGTTCATGAACTGGCTTTGGGAGCAAAAACCTACAAGATCAATTTGGATGATCTGGGCTTTGTTGACGATTGGATTGCAAATTCACAAGCCACCGCAAATTTTATAGCTGGTTATTTGCCCAAAACAGGGAAAAATATTTTTGTCAGTTATCCACCTATTGATGATAATAAATTCGATATCGAAAAAATTGCAACTGAAAACCAGTGGCAAGGAAAATTTGTCATTGGGAGTTCAGGAATGGCCATTTCCAGGAAAGGTTATGATTCATTCATTGAGTTGGCGGTGCTGATGAATAAACTGCAACCGCAGAATAATTTCGCTTTTGTTTGGGTTGGAAATATTGCGCAGCGTGAATCGGAAATTATTTATGATATTGAAAAATGTGGTTTGAAGGAAAAAGTTTTTTTTACAGGAAGAATAGAGCAACCTGAAAAAATTTATTGTCACTATGATGTTTTTGTTTCCTTGTCAAAGGAAGAATCTTTTGGTTTGGCCTGTGCAGAAGCGGCATTTTTGGCAAAACCGGTTTGTGGATTTGAAAATACGGGAGGTATAGAAGAATTGCTGAAAGGTTGTGGAGGAATAATGGTAGCTTATCTCGATCTCTACACACTGGCCAAAAAAATGATTGAACTAAGCAATTCCCCAACGATGGTTAAG
>CAIQQJ010000161.1 GCA_903873905.1 uncultured Flavobacteriales bacterium | reverse complement strand
TGTTAACCTAATTTGAATTATTATAATAGTGGTTACTCTTTAAAACAACTATGTTTTCACTGTCATTTTTTTTCATAAAAAAAGCCACACAGATTTGTGTGGCTTTTATTTGTGGTCATGTAGGGATTCGAACCCCAAACCTCCTCATCCGTAGTGAGGTGCTCTATCCAGTTGAGCTACATAACCGTTTTCGTGGGTGCAAAGATAATTCTTCTTGTGAAATAACTGACAAATGATTTAAAATTGCCTGAAATAGTTGATTTCAGTGGGTTTCAGTGATTCGATACCGATTAACTTTGCTGGAATGCCTTCAATGAAAAGCAGTATTTGGTTTGTTTTTCACATTCTCATGATAATTATTGATTTCAATAGTTTTAGCGTGAAGGAAAGTATCGCCTTATAATGGGACCTTTCAGGAGAATGGCCCCAGTTTGAACCAGCTAATTTTTGCAATAAAATTTATGACGAATACAGTGCATAGCCCAATCAATTTAGAAAGCTATCGAGAGAAAGTCACACATAAGGCAGCTGTAAGTTGGCACTTAGTGGTTGAAAAAATTATACCTAGGAATAAAAATGTGGAACTCGATTTTTTGGTTTTCCAATTATGATCTCGGATGAAATTTCAAAACCTGTTCCTTCAAAAATGTCCGATCGATATGTGTGTAAATTTCTGTTGTGGTTATAGATTCATGCCCTAACATTTCCTGAACGGCTCTCAAATCGGCACCGCCTTCCACAAGATGCGTGGCGAATGAATGTCGGAATGTATGCGGACTCACTGTTTTTTTAATTCCACATTTCTGCACAAGATTTTTAATAATTGTAAAAACCATCACCCGAGTCAATCTCTTTCCTCGGCGATTCAGAAATAAAATATCCTCTTCACCTTTCTGAATGGGAACCAAAATGCGCACGGTTTCGCGATACAGGTGAATGTGTTTCAAAGCTATTCTGCCAATGGGAACCAATCTTTCTTTATTTCCTTTGCCAATAACGCGGATGTACGATTCTTTAGGAAACACATCTGATATTTTCAAATTCACCAATTCAGAAACACGCAATCCGCAAGAATAAAGAGTTTCCAACATTGCACGATTCCTTTCACCTTCAGGACTTGATCGATCAACTGATTCCAATAATATTTCCACATCTTCCTTGCTCAATGTGTCGGGAAGTTTCCTTCCTGTTTTTGGTGCATCAACCAATTCTGTTGGATCCGAATTGGTTTGGTTTTCTACGAGAAGATATTTGTAAAATGCATGAAGTCCAGAGAGAATTCTTGCTTGTGAAGTGGCAGTCATTCCCAATTCATTCACCCATTTCAAAAAATTGCGCAAGTGTTCTGTTTTCAATTGCGTTGCACCCAAGCCTACATTGGTGTAATCCAAAAATTGAACGAGTTTTTCAATATCATGAACATATGCCTCAATGGTATTTGCAGAAAGGGATTTTTCCAAACGTAAATATGTTTTGAATCCAAGAATATCCGATTTCCATGACATGGTGCGAAGTTAGTTTTTAGTTCGGAGATTTTAGGAAATGAAATCTTTATAGAATTTCCTGTCACGCAACGTGCTTAGTTATTCGTTCGGAGATTATGGGAATTATTTTTCTCCGAACTAAAAACTCCGAACTAAGCACTACTTTTACGGTATGCGAATTCTCATTCTTAATGGACCAAACTTAAATCTTCTTGGTAAACGCGAACCTGAAATTTATGGTCATGCTTCCTTTGAAGATTTTTTTGTTGAATTGAAAAATAATTTTCCTCAAGTTAACTTTGATTATTTCCAAAGCAACGTGGAAGGAGAGTTGATCAATAAATTACATGAATGCGGCTTTTCCCATGATGGAATAATTTTCAATCCTGGCGCATACACACATACTTCCATTGCAATTGGAGATGCTGTAGCTGGAATCAGAACGAGAGTCATTGAAGTGCACATTTCTAATATTTTTGCTCGAGAGGAATTTCGCCACGTTTCCTATATCGCACCCCATGCAATTGGAAGTATCTGTGGCTTAGGGTTAGACGGATATCGATTGGCAGTCGAAGCATTTATGAAAATTTCATGAGCGAAATAACTTCCATTTCAAAACGCGCTTCATTTGTAAAAAATGAAAACGAACTGAGTATCGTCATTTCATCTGCGGAAGACAGAACGAAGGCAAAAAACATTGGAATTATTTTTGGTCTGTGGATTATTGGAGGAGTTTTAATTGGGATAAATTATTTCCGGATTGAAGATCACAATACGAAAATGTTTATTCTGATATGGTTTGCATTCTGGGCCTATTTCAGTTATGTAATTGGTAAATCATTCCTTTGGCAATTGTCAGGCAAGGAGTTAATTAAAATAAAGGATGGGAAATTATTTTATAAACGCGATGTAAAGGGCGGGGGATGGGTGCTGGATTTTGAACTTGAAAGAATAAATAATATCCGCAAGTATGGGGAAAAAACTCCCGAGTGGTTAAAAAAAGTAGGCGGTGATTATTGGAATATAGATTGTGATTCTATTGCATTTAATTGCGAGGATAAAGAAATTGCAATTGGATTTAAGTTGAGTGAGATGGAAATAAATAAAATCATCAAACTTATACGAAGTGAGCTACCTACTTCAAAATGATTTGGCGTTGAACTTTTTTAAAATACCAATCAAATTTCTTTTTCCATTTTGTAATGTTGAATAATATCCCAAAGCAAAAAAGTTTTTTCGATTTGCTTATATCCTAAGGATAAATAAAAGGGAACGGCATTTTCACGTGCCTGTAGAATGATTTTTCTTACTCCATCTTCCTTTGCTTTTTGTTCCAGCGCTGCCATCAAAAGTTTTCCAACACCTTTTCCCTGCTGGTCACCACGAATACCCATAAAACGTATTTGAGCTTCTTCCCTTGTATTCTTCTGGAGACGGCTAACACCAATACATTCCATCTCATCATTCAAAGCCATTAAGTGAAAGGAAGAATTTTCCGAATCATCTTTCTCCGTACCCTTTGGTTGATTCCAAGGTTTACGCAAAATTTCCCACCGCAATTGGTAATACTTTTCGAAATCTAGGGAAGTAATAGGTATTTGCAATCGCATAAAACGAATGCTAGAACTTGGAATGGGTTTTTCTGATTTTCCCAAGTTTGTAATTGACAGTAACGCACATGAACATGTAGGCATCATTGTGAACGGAATCTCCACGCTGCTGGTTTACCCCAGTTGGATCAACTCCTCCATTATCGATAGCATTAATTTCATGCCCACCTGGATTTGCAAAAGAAGCGGCTACCGCAGCAGTTGCAGGGTCCATGCTTGCATAAAGTAGAGCTGGGTCAACATATACAGTGCTGACATCATCAATGTAATCAGTGAAAGTCAGACGTAGGCCATATTCCAATCCAACACTCCATCTGCGGTTGATTCCATACTTAAATCCTAATCCCATAGGAATACAAACGCTATAAAGAGAATATTGTTTGGTGCCGGGTTTCAAGCCCAATCCTTCCGTATGCAAAGGCCGTAATGCAATATATTGGCCATTTAGATTAGCCTTCGGGTTGTAGTAAAAGCCACCAATACCTATAAAAAAATACTCCTGCGCATCGATATGTCTCAATCCTCTTAACTTTTTATAATTGTAAACATGGCCTGCACGCTCCTTGGATAAATAAAATTCAAGTGTTGTAGAAAATTCAAAAATATTCGATTTGAAATACAAATTACGGTTGTGACGATATTTTTCCGTGGTAAGTGCATCATTACCACTAACCTTACCATACTTGAAATCCGCACGATATCCAACATATCGATTTGATCTATAACGAATATGAACACCGAGTGCTGGCTGGGTAAGCGAAAGCTCAAGATCCTTTGCGAAGTGAGTTCCAATTTGATTTGCACCACCTAAATCACCTAGAAAATTGGTAGCTCCTAGATCAGCTCCGAGTTCCCAACGATACTTTTTATTCCTTTGGGCACTTGCCAACAGAGGGAGAATTACAATCAAAATCAACAGAAATCGTTTCTGCACGATATGGCGGATGTTAATGGATAGATACAAATATACATAAAAAGGTATTTCAGAATAGCCTAGTAAAAATAAACGAATTTCTAATTTAATTTGAAAATGGCTGTTCTGACAAGTTTGTTGTCGAGCAATAGACAATTAACCTCTTCTGATTGTAAAACGTCTGAAACTGACCTCACAATTGCAGCTGGAACCCCTGCTCTTGCTAGAATTGATGAGGCTTGTGTTGCAATTCTATTTTGAAAGAAGCCGCTAATATGTTCCTGCAATTCGTTACGGTTCAATACCCTAGAAGCATTATCACAAAATTTGGGATTATCGATTAATTCAGGCTTTTCAATTGCTGTGCAGAATTGAGAAAATTGCTTTTCTGTTCCGATAGCCAAAACAATAAATCGAGCATCTGCACATAAAAACGTTTCTCCATAAGGAGCAATGTTTGGATGTAGAGATCCCATGAGTTGAGGTGAATTACCCGTAATCAGAAAATTACTTGCTTGATTTGCCAACGAAGCAATTGCTGAATCAAACAAAGAAACATGAATGGAATTTCCAATCCCATTTTTTTCGCGCAAATAAAGGGCTGTGAGAATTCCTTCTTTTAATTGATGTGCAGCCATCAGATCAATAAAAGCAACGGGCATTTTAAGAGGACCGCTGTCAGGTGTGCCGTTCATACTCATGAATCCTGTTTCTGCTTGCATTACCAAATCAAATGCGGGTCTAGGGTCATTTTCGTTATAGCCACTTAAGTTTGCGCATATGAGTTTTGGAAATTTTTCAGATAAATTATTAAAAGCTAGCTTAAATTTTTGCGCATCACCTGCCTTGAAATTTGTAAGCAGGATATCAGCATTTTCTAGAAGTTTCAATAATTGATCATAACCTGATTGGGTCGAAATATCAATGAACAAAATTTCTTTTCCCCAATTAACAGATTGATAATAGGCGGAAAGACTACTCTCTTTATTTTCCTCAGAACCTTTCCATTGTCGAGTAATGTCGCCACCTGTCAATGGATTCTCGATTTTAAGAACCTTCGCCCCCAACTCAGCAAAAAACATTCCCACGGCAGGACCAGCAAGTACACTGGCAAGTTCAATAACTTTTAATCCTTCAAATGGTTTTTCCATGTTGTATGGCTTTGCTAGTTTTTTTATTATCCGCCAGCTTTTTTCGCCTTAAAGCCATCTTTTGTCAAAATCACCAAGATTTTTTCTCTATGATCTCCTTGAATAAGAATGACTTTATCTTTTACAGTACCACCAACACCACATTTTTGCTTAAGCATTCGCCCCATTTTTTCTAGTTCTTCTTCACTACCAATATATCCGACAATCCTTGTGACAACCTTACTACCTCCAAGTCGGTCGAGGTGAATGCGAAGATCCTGTTGGTTTGGAGGAATTGAACCAGCCGCTCCTTCCTGTTGCAGGCCGATTTTAAAATTAGGGTTGGTGGAATAAATAAAACCCCCATCATTATTCTTTTTGGTCATAAGGAAATTCTTGGAATCAGGAAAACAGACAATAAAAACGCATTAAAGCAAAAATCCCGGCGATTAACCGGGATTTTTGCAGAAATAAGATAAATATTATTGGTGTGTAAGAACCATGATACAACCATAAGCTGTTGCAACTTGGGTAAGATTATTGTCATCATAAGTGAGGCCAAATTTCATCAAAGGTGAAGTAGCAAGTACAGTACCTGATCCTGTGAATTGGTGGTTTTCATTAAGTGAACCGATTGAATTCGCAACTTGCGAAGGAAGAGTTACAGTTGAACCAACAGAATGCCCTGAAACAGTTGCATAAATGTTTGTGTTGTTGGTGTAGTAAGCAAATCCATATGTGCTAGCAACATCAAATTCAAGACGATTGTTTACAGTTGTACTTGGTGAAACCAAGATTGTGTAGTTGAATGCTGCTAACAATGGAACTGAATCATGTACATTATAAACGCCACGGAAACTCTCTGCATCATTTGCTACTGTTACGATAAGGTTCTCAGTTGCAGTATTTCCAGCAGCATCTGCCACAGAATAAGCAACTGTATAAACTCCAACTAGGTTAGGGTCAACGGTACCTGAAAAAGTTACGTTAGCGGAAATATCACCATCAACATCATCAGCTGCAGTAACTGTAGGTGCTACATATGTACCGTTTAATGAAATAGCCATGGTGTTTCCACCTGTAATTGTAATTGTAGGAGCTGTAGTGTCAGCTTTCTTACAAGAAGTGAATGAAACGGCTCCTGCTAGCATAGCTATGGAAGCAAATGCAATTAATTGTTTTTTCATGTTTGTTGAATTTTTTTTAATGTTTTTGAGGGTTGCTTAGAAAATGTCGTGCAAAATTAGTCACTATTCCTTTCAAACCAAATTTTTTGGTAATTATCTAAACATTTCTACATTTGCCCTCGGTTAACCAAACTATCAAAACAAAATGAAAAAAGTATTTTCGTTCGCAGCTATTGCTGCATTGACGATGTTCGCTGCTTCTTGCGGCAACGGAGAAGCAGAAGCAAAGCGTAAAGCTGACTCTGCACACATGGCTGATTCACTTGCTACTATTGCAATGCAAGCAAAAGCTGACTCAACTCACAAAGCTGATTCAGTTAATAGCGCTATTGCAGCTACAGAAGCTAAGCGTCAAGCTGATTCTACTCACATGGCTGATTCTTTGGCTGCTGCAACAAGCAAAAAAGGAACATCAAAGCCTAAGGTTGCTCCTGTTAAGCAAAAAATTGAAAACAAAAAAGCAACAGGCGGTCGCGGTTAATTTTTATTATCTGCAATTGCTAGAAACAAAAAGGGGGCTTTTAGCCCCTTTTTTTCATTTTGTTCATTATCCTGTTAAAAAAAAACTCAAAAGTTTGCACTTAAATTAAATCTTAATATATCTTTGCCCCAGTTTTAACCAAAACAACCAACAACCAAAATGAAAAAGTTTCTAGCATTTGCTGCTGTAGCCGGTATGGCAGCTCTTGTTTCTTGCGGAGGCGCTGCAGAAGCAGCCAAAAAATTGCAAGATTCAATCAACGCAGCCGATTCAGTGGCTCGCATTCAGCACACAGCTGACTCAACTCGTATGGCAGATTCAATCAAAACTGCTACTGACGCTGCTGCTGCTAAAGCAACAGCTGATGCTGCTGCAGCTGCTGCACATCAGGATTCAGTTGACAAAAAGCTGATCAAAGCTCCAAAGAAGTAATTCTTTGAAAAACGAATTAGGGAGCGGTTTGCGCTCCCTTTTTTTTTGTCCCAAAAATTGAAATCATTCTGAATTAGGGGAACCCTTCCATTTTTTTATTTAAGTGTGCAATCGATTTTCATATAATTGATTTCTAAAAATGGTAACAGGTATTAATACCATTATTACAATTGAATTCCCATGAGAATGCTCTTTTAGAGTCCGTAATTTTCCGACGCTTTATTTCCGCCTTCAATGATTACAATCAACACTCCGCTAAACTTCGAAAGAAAAAATTATTCTGACGAGGAACTAAAAAAAATCTATATCGCCATTCTTCGACCAAGAATGATTGAGGAAAAGATGTTGGTGCTGTTGCGCCAAGGAAGAATTTCAAAATGGTTTTCTGGTTTTGGACAAGAAGGAATTTCTGTTGGTGCAGCATTGGCAATGAATAAGGATGAATTTATTCTTCCTATGGTCAGGAACCTTGGCGTTTTTACTTCACGTGGAATTCCTCTCAATAAATTATTCTCGCAATTTCAAGGCAAAGTGGCTGGTTTTACCAAAGGGCGTGATCGCTCGTTCCATTTTGGTGCGATCGATTATAAAATTGTTGGAATGATTTCGCATCTCGGTCCTCAACTTGGAATTGCGGATGGAATCGCACTTGCTTCCAAATTAAAAAAAGAAAATCGCGCAACCTTGGTTTTTTCTGGAGATGGCGGTGCAAGTGAAGGTGATTTTCATGAGGCAATAAATGTGGCCGCCGTTTGGGACCTTCCTGTAATTTTTATCATTGAAAATAATCAATGGGGTTTATCAACTCCTTCGTCGGAACAATATCGGTGTAAACAATTTGTTGACAAAGCAATTGGTTATGGAATCGATGCTGTTCAAGTTGATGGAAATAACATTCTTGAAGTTTATCAAACGGTAAAAAAGATTGCGGAGGATATTCGAAAAAACCCACGGCCTATTCTATTGGAATGTGTAACATTTAGGATGCGTGGTCATGAAGAAGCTTCAGGTACAAAATATTATCCGGCAGGCTTACAAGATTCGTGGTCAGTGAAAGATCCAGTTGTGACTTTTGAACAATGGCTTCTGAAAAATAAAATTGTGACGGGAGAATTTGTTGAGGAAGCCAAAACAAAAATAAAAAAAGAAATAGAAGAAGGATTGGAGTTTGCTTATGCAGAGCCACGGCCAATTCCCCATACAGAAATTGAAATAAATGATTTATTCGCACCTTTTGATTTTTCAATTACCAATCCTTCGACTGAAAAAAAATCTGAAAAAAGATTGATTGACGCCATACATGATGGACTACATTCTGCAATGAAAAAATATCCAAACCTTGTTTTGATGGGACAGGATATTGCAGAATATGGTGGTGTTTTCAAGGTCACTGATGGATTTGTAAGTGAATTTGGAAAAGAACGAGTACGAAACACACCCTTATGCGAATCAGCCATTGTTGGCGCGGCACTCGGTTTGTCCATTAATGGAATGAAGGCCATGATGGAAATGCAGTTTGCTGATTTTGTTACCGAAGGATTTAATCAAATTGTAAATAATCTTGCGAAAATACATTGGCGTTGGGGACAAAGTGCGGATGTTGTAATTCGAATGCCGACAGGAGCAGGTGTAGCGGCAGGTCCATTTCATTCGCAATCTACTGAAGCTTGGTTTTTTCATATTCCAGGATTGAAAATTGTTTATCCTTCATCTCCTTCAGATGCAAAAGGATTGTTGCTTGCAGCATTTGAAGATCCGAATCCAGTTTTATTTTTTGAACACAAGGCACTTTACAGAAGTATTTCCGAAGAAGTTTCGGATGATTATTATACAATTGAAATTGGTAAAGCGAAAAAGGTTTGCGAAGGGAGTTCCATTTCAATCATCACATATGGTTATGGCGTACATTGGGCCATGGAAGTTTTAAAAAGGCATCCTGAAATTTCCGCTGAGGTAATTGATCTTCGCACTTTATTGCCACTTGACAAAGACGCCATTTTTGCTTCTGTAAAAAAAACAGGAAAAGTTATTGTACTGCATGAGGACACATTTACAGGAGGAATAGGCGGCGAGATTTCGGCATTGATTTCAGAAAATTGTTTCGAATTTCTTGACGCTCCTGTTGTTCGAATTGCCAGTCTTGATACTCCAATTCCATTTGCAGCGGAACTTGAAAATAATTTTCTTCCTGTTTCCAGATTTGAAGAACAACTTATTAAATTGTCAACTTATTAATTTCCTCAATTAAGAAAAAACAAATTTGAATAGTGAAATAAATATCCGACATCTCGCATTCTTCATTGTTGCGTGTCTCTTGGTATTTCTACCAGGCCTTTGTGTTGATGTGATGAATGTGGATGCTGCGCAATATGCTTCCATTTCAAGTGATATGTTAAAGAGCAGTAATTGGCTTGAGATCCATAATAAGGGTATGGATTATTTAGATAAACCACCTTTGTTGTTTTGGCTTTCAGCTTCCTGTTTTAAACTTTTCGGAATCAGCAATTGGGCCTACAAACTTCCTTCATTTCTTTTTGCGATTCTGGGAGTTTTCTCAACTGCAAAATTGGGAGAAATACTTTATGATAAGAAAACAGGAATGCTTGCTGCTTTGTTGTTGGTGTTTTCACTTGGTATGTTTATCATGACCAATGATATTCGAACAGATACGCTTCTTTTAGGATCCACAGTTTTTGCAGCTTGGCAGCTTTTACTTTATTTAAAAACAAATCAGTGGGTTAATCTGATTTTAGGTTTTATTGGAATTGGTTTAGCAATGTTGGCAAAAGGTCCATTGGGATTAGTATTGCCTGTTGTTGCTTTGAGTTCTGAATTTGCTTACAAACGTGAATGGAAATCTTTTTTCAAGTGGCAATGGTTGGTGGGGCTAATAATAATCGCTATCCTATTATTGCCGATGAGTTACGGTTTATATCAGCAATTCGATCTTCATCCTGAAAATGAAATCAATGGACACACACATGTTTCAGGTTTGCGTTTTTATTTTTGGACACAAAGTTTCGGAAGAATTACCGGCGAAAGTGATTGGGGAACAAAATTCGACAATGGAGCAGGTCCCTTCTTTTTTACGCATACCTACTTATGGGTTTTCTTTCCTTGGAGTTTATTATTGATAGGCGCTTTGATTAAGAATTTCTTTGTCCTGATAAAAAGCAGATTCAAACCAGGATATTTAGTTGAGGTATTTTCCACTGGAGGATTTGTGTTGATGTTCATCGCTCTTTCCGCATCTCGATATAAATTGCCTCATTATGTTTACGTTCTATTGCCATTTTCAGCATTGATCGTAGCTCGATTTATTTTGCAAGATGTTTTGGATCCTGCACGTAAAGGATTATTCAGAATATTTTCAGTTTTTCATTGGGTGTTTTTCGGTGCAATATTTTTGGTTTGTACGCTTTTCCTTTTTGTGTTTTTTCCGAATGCCTCTATACTTACAATTTGTGCAGCGTACTGTTTGTTATTCTTGGGAATTCTTTTTGCTTGGAAATTCAAGAATCCATTTACTCGATTGATTTATCCACTTTTATTTGGTCTGCTTGCATTGTATTTTGTTGGGGATTCCCATTTTTATCCACAACTTTTGAAATACCAAAATGGAAATGTTGTTGGACGAATCGTAGTTGAGAAGAAGATTCCAAGTCAGGATTTTTACGCCTTGAATGTTTCTGACCATGCACTTGATTTTTATTGTGGTCATATGGTTCCAACGCTTTCGCAAAGTGACACCTTGATCATGGATAAGGCTATTCGGGAAAATGGGAAATTATGGCTTTATACCGATGAGGAGGGAGCAGCTCAGATTCATTCCAGCAAATATCATATTATATCTGAAAATAAATTTGAGGATTATCACGTTCAATTTTTGACGATAAACTTTCTCCTTCCTGAAAAAAGAAATGGAAGCTTGAGATATAAATATTTAATGGAGATTGCTATTTAGAATGAAAATCGGGAATTGCAACATGAATTGTTGTGGGGACAATTTCTTCCTTGAATAAATCCAAAAATCTTTTTACTGCAACTTTATTGTTTGGGGAATTCATTGAACCCACGACACTGTTTTTTTCACGTTGTGTTAAATGCCAACTCAGTGAAATAATATCAGGCTCGTCATTTTTCAATTCGAAATCGATAATATCAATTTTTCCAGCAAACCAATGGGCAGATTGCTCAATTTCATAGTCATGTTGATAATCTTGAACGGTAAAAAGATTTCCATAAAAACTTCCGAGAGGACGAGCAAGTGAATTCAAAATAGTTTCATCTGGCGTTTTTTCAACCGGACGCACTTTGTTTTTGTCTCTTGTTTGCAATAGAATTACGCCTGAGGTATTTGCTGAAATCCAATTGCGAAAAGTGTACATGAAACGCAAAATATTATCAAGTCCAAAATTATCCCTCATGCCCGCATCGAAAACCTGAATGACAGGGTCGCTTGGCAAGTCAATAAGTGGAGTTACATAAGGGAAAGTTGCATTCATACGCAACACACTTGCAAAGCGAATATTATCGGCGCCTTGATTTTTGAAGAAGCGGGAAAATTCAATGCCATCGGCAAGGTAATTATTGACCACACTAGTAGAGGGAGCTGGTTGGTTCAGATAGGATACGCCTTGTGCACTGATGACCATTTTCCTTCCATCATTTACAATTGTTGGTGCGAAAATCATCATAGGGATTTTCGCTTCCTTTTCAGGTTCACGATAATCGATCAGTTTTTTTTCAAAAATATTATCTGTGTTTTGCAATAATATTTCTTCAAATGCATAGGCACGATCGCGACTATAACTTTGCCCGTCATAAGTAGCGTGTCGTAATGGCAAAAACCAATCGTTCACTGCCAATGAAAAGGCAACAGGATTTAAAATGTCGGAAGAGATTTTAGCCCTGTATTTCGGATCACTGTGACGAAAAGGCTGACTGCTTTGTTCGCGCAACCAAATTTCACGCATGTAAGCTGCCCCAAGCATTCCTCCAGAGGAACCGCAGATCAAAGCTGTACGAGGCAACATTTTTCCAGCGCTGACGCTATCAAGATATTGCATGGTGAAGAAAGTCCAGAGGGTGGAACGTAATCCGCCACCACTGCAACTCATGATGATCATTTTGGGTTTCTGGGAAGGATTTGTTGTGTTTTTTTTCTTCCAGTTTTCAAGAATAGCAATTGTGTTAAGGGAATCTGAATTTCTCCATTCGCCGGAGTTGATGAATCGGGTGAATTCTTCATTGCTGTAGCTTGCCGGTTTTACGGAATAGTTCATACCGTATGCACGTGTGTGACTTGCAAATAAATCGAATTTTGCAGCCCAATTGAAAATCAGCAAGAGCAAAACAATAATGGTATTTGACCAACCTCTGAACCAAGTTGAGACAACTCCCGTAAGCATGAGGTAAAGTGTAAATAAGAGAAACACACTTGCGGCTGCGGGAATCATCAAAGCTGGAATGCCACGGAAAAAACCAAAGACGAGAAGCGTTATGATAACGATGACCTCGAACAAAACGGATTTGCCGTGGTTCTGGACAAAAACGCGATTGAGCAATTCCTTTTCATAATGTTCGAATGGTCTTGCACGTCGAATGGTGGTAAGGTTTGCAATATAAGTTTCCACATGCCAATCGCGACCTTCTTTACCAGGCGTAATGGTTTTCCAATTGAGTGAACTTGTTTTGGGATCACGATTGAGAATAACACGTTTTGGTTTTGGTGAATTAATGTCATTTATGATGACACCATATAGCGATTGCATGTCTTTATGCGTACGAAAGAAATAAAACAGTGAACAAAAAATAAAAGTGATATTTCCCAAAATAAAACCAACAATGTCGAAGAAAATTTTCTTGTCATCAATTGGTTCCATATCTAGGAATACAACAATGTGGATGAGATAAAAAATAATGAAGACCGTGGGAATAATAAAATTGTTGATGCAGAAACGCAGAAATGGACGCGACAATGTTGCGAGGAATGGGAATCGAAATGCACTGAAATTGTAGCAGGAAATTTGGTAGGCCATGATAAAGCCGCCACATGCAAACCCCACTATCAAGTAGGAAAGGAAATTTACCTTGCCGCAATATTCAGGATCCATAAAAAGCAATGGTACTCCGTATCGTGAAGCAATGCTTCCACTTACAAAACCGAACATCAAGATCCAAAAAATAATAAGTACTGGCGTTTTCTTCACTTGTACCAATATTAACTGTACAGGGAAGAAATAAATAATTCCTCTTAAAGAATAGTGTCGATCGATCCAGGCGCGCAGGCGGCCCATAATGTTTTAGTTTACTTTGTAATTAAACGAACAAAGTAGGAATTTAGTTCGAGGAATTTTGTGATTGTAATTAGGAGTTTGTCGTTTGTTGAATGTTGTTTGTCTTTTGTTGTTTGATTTTTTTGCGCTAGGGATAGAAGCGGAAAGCCCGCCTACGCTGAGTTAGCTTTGGCGGGCTTGCCCGAGTGAAACTGAAAAGAGCGGACTTGTAGCGTATAGCCCGACTCCCAACAATTCTGTTGGGAGAAGCGCCCCAATGATTTTACTTCCCGATTTTAGCATTTACAATTGCTATGATTTCCTCTTCAAGTTTTTGAACTTTTTCCTGAATGACAGCTCCTTTTGCAATGATGTCGGCGGCGAATTTTTTATCGGCCAATCCGGATGCGTTGATTTTTACATTCAAGTACGCACCCATAACCGCAGAACGCGCGGCAAGTGCACCAACACCACCATCGGTTACGGAATTTGGAATTCCATTTTCAACCATTGCTTTGATGACTTCCATAGATGCAAAAGTCAATTCCATTACACGAAAAGGAATTTCTGTTGCATATTTTGTTGCATCCTGAATGGCGGTTGTACGAATGCTTTTTTCTTCATCATTACTTTTTGGCAAACCGAAAGCTGCCATGATTTTTGCGAAAGCGTTGGTGTCTTCATCCACCAAATACAACAAAGCATCTTTGTACTGCTGACCTTTTTCTGCCCAATCGGAAAATTCTTTCCAACGTTCATCCCAACCGCGTTTGTGAGAAGAAATATTTGCAACCATTGTCGCAAGAGAAGCGCCGAGTGAACCCATGTACGCCGAAATAGAACCACCACCCGGAGCAGTGCTTTCACTCGAAGTTTCATCGGCAAAAGCAGTGAGCGACATGGAAATCAATTTCGAACTTGCAGGATCCTTCAATAAATATTCGATGATTCTTTCTTCGGGTTTGAAAGGTGACAATTCATCAAGGCCGAGCGATTTGATTGCTATTCTGATCAATTCCTTTTCAGCAACGCCGGATGAACGTTCCTGTTTTTCCAGAAAATATTTTCCTGCATCGAGTAAACATTTTAATGGAATGAGACCGACCAATTCAGAACCTGTCACACGAATTCCTCTTTCTTGCGCGCGATTGCAAACTTCATCGAATGCCTTATGAACAGAAGTGACATTTGTATTGGTGAGATTCATGGAAATTTGTGCAATGCCATATTCCTCAATGAACCATCCGATTGCTTTAACTGATTTCAATGAACCTGGAATTGAAATTGGTTTTCCATCGGGACCGTTTATGATTTTTCCTGTCAATGGATCGCCTTCACGTTTCACACGTCCTGCTTCACGCACATCGAACGCGATGGAATTTGCGCGACGGGTTGAAGTGGTGTTGAGGTTGATGTTGTAGGCAACGAGAAATTCGCGTGCACCGATTACAGTTGCTCCACGTTTTGCATCGTATTCATTCGGACCGAAATCGGGTTTCCATTCCGGCAATTTTATTTTCTTGAAAAAACCTTCGTATTCACCAGCGCGAATGACGGAAAGATTGTTGCGTTCTTTTTTCGGTTGCGCATTTTCATAGAGATAAACAGGAAGGTTCAATTCCTTTCCAACACGCTCAGCCAATTTGATGGAATACTTCGCAGTTTCTTCCATTGAAATTCCGGAAACAGGAATGAGTGGACAAACATCAGTAGCGCCCATGCGTGGATGTTCACCTTTGTGTTTGCTCATGTCAATGAGTTCGCCTGCGATTTTGATGGCACGAACAGCAGCTTCCACAACAGCATCAGGTTCACCGACAAAAGTTACAACAGTACGATTGGTGGCTTTGCCCGGATCCACATTCAGCAGACGAATTCCTTCTACAGATTCAATTCGGTCGGTGATTTGTTTGATGATATTTAGATCGTTTCCTTCTGAAAAATTGGGAACACATTCGATGAGTTGTTTCATATGTGGGTGATTTTAATTGAGAGAGCGCTTATTTGTGATTGTGATTGTGATAAGTGGCAAGTGACAAGTGACAAGTGACAAGTGACGGGTGACGGGTGACAAGTGAATTAATTTATTTTTTTTCCGTTGATGATAATTTGTTCAATCAGATTACTTCCGAAAGAGTAGGGGAGAAATGCGATTGAGGGAATTGGTTTGGTGATGATGAGATTTGCTTTTTTACCAATGGTGATGCTTCCGTGAGAATTGCTCAAGCCCATGGCGTATGCAGCATTGATGGTTGCCGCGTTAATGGCTTCTTCGGGACTCATTTTATAATTGATGCAGGCAATGGAAATCATTTGATTCATGTTTCCAGAAGGGCAAGAACCGGGGTTGTAATCTGAGGCAACCGCGATTGGCAATCCTGCATCGATCATTTTTCTTGCGGGAGGAGCTGGAAGTCCTAGGAAGAATTGTGCGCCGGGAAGAATTGTTGGCATTGTTTTGGAATTTTTTAGCAATGCAATTTCCTCTTCGCCGAGATATTCCAAATGATCTACGCTGATTGCACCTGTTTTTATTCCTGCTTGAACACCACCTGAATTGCTGAGTTGATTCGCATGAACTTTTGGAATCATTCCATGTTTTTTTGCGGCTTCCAAAAGTTTAATGGAATCTTCTTCCGTAAAATAATTTCGTTCACAGAAAATATCGCAATAGTCAGCCAGTTTTTCCTTTTCAATTGCAGGCATCAATTCTCCTATGAGAAAATTTAGGTAATCGTCTTTTTTATTTTTGAATTCTTCCGGAATGGCATGTGCGCCGAGGAAAGTTGCCTTCACTTCAATTGGTCCGCGTTCTCTCAATCTCCGAATGACACGAAGCATTTTCAATTCGCTTTCCAAGTCGAGGCCATAACCACTTTTTATTTCAATTGCGCCTGTTCCCAATGAAATTACCTCATCCAAACGATTAGCAGCTTGTTCAAACAATTCATCTTCACTTGCTGCGCGCAATTTTATTGCTGAATTCAAAATGCCACCACCTCTCAAAGCGATTTCCTCGTAACTCAATCCATGAATGCGATCCACAAATTCCCCTTCGCGCGAACCTGCGTAAACCAAATGCGTATGAGAGTCGCACCACGTTGGAAAAACAGTCCCTTCATTCGCATCAATCACTTCCAAGTTTGACCAATCTGTAATTCCCGGCCAATCCACCATGGTTCCAAAATCCACAATGATTCCATCTTCAATTGCCAACCAAGCGTTATGGATACAAGGCAATTCATTCATTGCTTTTCCTGCAATCATTTCAGGAGCATTTTCCCTGACCTGAGCGAGTGTCCGAATATTTTTGATGAGCAACTTTTGCATGGGGTGTAAAGATAAATAAGGTTATTGAGGTAATTGGGAGATTAGGTGATTAAGTGATTAAGTGATGAGGGGATTGGGTGATGAATTGATTTGGGAAGGCAACCTTATTTAGGAAACACGTCTTTAAGAAAAATCCTCTTATGAAATCTTTCCTTCTTTTTCTCTCTTCACTAATTTTTCTTTCAGCAAATGCGCAGGAAGTTTCTGAAAAACATAAAAATCAAAAATTGACGTTCAAATCAACAGAGCCTTCAAAAAGAGATACCATTATACCAGCCGGAAGGAATGAATTTTACCTCAATACCGCTCCTGTTTTCTCCTCCATGCTTGGCGGTTATCAGACCACTGAAGCCAGGTATTCGCTTTATTATAAACGGGTACTAAAAAATCCACGTATGGCCTTGCGCTTTGGTGTAATGTACAGGCCGGAAAGGAGAACTTCCAATTCTAATTTATATGACACATGGTATTTTAACACAACAGATACTTCCAGAATCGCAAATGTTTTTGCAAGGTCACCGGAAAATAAATGGCAATTGAATGTTGGTTTGGAATGGAGAAGTAAAAAAGTTGGACGTTGGAGTACGTTTTGGGGTTGCGATCTGCTTGGCGGATTTTATTCGGGAAGTTATTCCTTGTATAATGTTCAACAAACACTTGCTCCGAATGGTCATTGGACATCATCTTCTGACAATTTCGGAAATGTTTTCACGAGCAATTTTGTTCAGTTGGATCATCAAAGAAGTTTTGGATGGTATGCTGGTGTTAGTCCATTTTTTGGTGCGCGCTACGCCTTTAATTCTCACTGGATGATATCTGCTCAAACCGGCTTTGATGCTTATCTAATGGGAGCGCAAAGTTTTGGCCGCAACACGACAGCAACAGCACTTATCCATGAAAATTACAATTCATACAATTTCAACATCCCTTCCCTGATCAATCAATTTGATTTGGTGTATCGATTCGGAAATTGCAAAAAGAAAAACGGAGTGGAAAAATAATTTCAAAAAACAAACGACAAATTCTTGTTTGCTTTTTTTGCCATTCTCTTATGATGAAAAACCTTATAGTCATCCGAAACGCGGTCAAGAAAAAGAGCCCCGCTTACTGACCAAAACATTCCATTATAATCCGTATCGAATCGTTGAGGGAAAAGTTTTTCCAATTGTCCTTGAAACATACAGTACCTGTAGCCGGCAAGGAAATTTATTCCAAACCATCTAGTCGGTTTGAATCTTCCGATTGGAGGGAGTTTGAAAGACAGGGATAATCCCGCTCCTGTTGGAACAAAATATCTTGCAACCCTACTTACTTGAGCATTGGTGCTGTTGTCAAAAGCCTTGAAGACTGATTTTCCTGCGCCAATTTCAAATGGGAGACTGAATTCCAAAAATTTATAACGAAAAATAAAAGGTTCAAAATAGGCTGTACCAAAATAGAAATCTCGGAAACCATAATATGTTGGACTTCCGCCCGAATCAATTGAAATACTTTTGAATTTGTCTTTTGAAAAATAGGCTCCGAAACCCACTTTGAATTTTTCATTCACCAAAACACCTCCACGATATCCCCAAATATTGATTTTTTTATTTGCAATGAATGAAAATCGTTGATCGAAATCGAATGCGGGCTTGTACGTGTTTTTCTTTTTAGGGATAACAGAAAGAGAATCCTGAGAAAATAAATTCACTGAAAAGAGCAAACTGAAAAGCAGAACAAATAATACTCGAACCTTATGCCATTGAATTGGTAACATAATTAGTAGGCAACCTAAGATACAAGTGGTTTAAAAGCTCCTCAGAAATCATCGGTTGGGCAACATGAAAGTACCTATTTTTGCATCATGGCAGGAAATTCATTCGGCATTTTATTTCGCTTAACATCTTTTGGTGAATCGCATGGCACTGCCATTGGTGGTGTTATTGATGGTTGTCCTTCTGGAATTATTATCGATTCAGAATTTATCCGCTCCGAAATGAAACGTCGTCGGCCTGGGCAATCGAAAATTGTTACACAGAGAAAAGAGGACGATGAAGTGGAATTTCTTTCTGGAATTTTCGAAGGAAAATCAACCGGAGCGCCGATTGGATTTATTGTAAAAAATTCCGATGCACATTCCAATGATTATGATGCATTGAAAGATATTTATCGCCCCTCTCATGCCGATTTTACCTATGATGCGAAATATGGTTTTCGTGATCATCGTGGCGGAGGAAGGTCATCTGCGCGCGAAACGGTTGCACGTGTAGTTGCAGGTGCAATTGCAAAATTGATTTTGATTCGAAGTGGAATTACGATTAACGCGTATGTTTCTCAAGTCGGAGAAATCAGAATTACAAAAAACTATTCTGAACTGGATCTTTCTCAAACAGAAAAAAATATTGTGCGTTGTCCCGATGCAGTGATTGCAAATGAAATGATAGCACTCATTGAAAAAGTTCGAAAGGAAGGTGATACCATTGGAGGAATTGTAAGTTGTGTTGCTAAAAATGTTCCAGCTGGAATGGGTGAGCCTGTGTTTGATAAGCTGCATGCTGATCTTGGAAAAGCAATGTTGAGCATTAATGCAGTAAAAGGTTTTGAATTTGGTTCTGGATTTTCAAGTGCGGCAATGCGAGGGTCTGAACACAATGATGTTTTCATTCCAGGTTCTGAAAAGAGAAAAATCATTACAGCAACAAATCGTTCTGGAGGAATTCAAGGTGGAATTTCCAATGGAGAAGAAATTTATTTCAGCGTGGCATTCAAACCCGTTGCAACCATCATTCAAAAACAAAGAACAGTCAATTCAAAAGGTCAAATTGTGGAAATGACTGGACGCGGGAGACATGATCCTTGCGTAGTGCCACGCGCGGTTCCAATTGTAGAAGCAATGTGTGCTATTGTTTTGGTTGATCATCTAATGCGTCAAAAAGCACAATTGATTTCAAATGTGTAGATTTTCAATTGCAGATTAAGGTTTTTTAACAAGTGCATTTGGGAACTCCATTCCATTTGTGCATCTCCAATCAAAATCTGTAATCTACACCTTGTAATCTGTAATCTGCACATTTGTAATCTGTAATCTACACATCAATCCCTATCTTTGAATAACATTATTTAAAAGCAAATTATGTCAGTAGAAAAAGCCCCTAAAAAGAAAAAAAGTATTGCTCGTCGAATCATGAAATGGACGGGAATAACTTTTCTTGTTTTAATTATTGTTGCGATTGCACTTCCTTTTATTTTCAAGGATAAATTAATTGCGATGGCGAAAGAGGAGGTGAATAAGAAACTTGACGCAACTGTCACATTTGGAAATTTCGATTTATCTCTTCTCAGTACATTTCCTGATTTTCGTTTGACCGTTGATAACGTTAAGGTTATTGGTAAAGGAGCTTTTGCAAAAGATACTTTGGCGAATTTGCCTGAATTGAAAATTGATCTTGATCTGATGAGTGTGATCAGTGGAAGTCAATATAAAATCAATTCCATTTCACTTGATAAACCACGAATTCTTGCAAGAGTTTTGGCGGATGGAAAAGCAAATTGGGATATTGTGAAATCGGAACCATCTGCAACTACTGCAGCACCAGCTGAACCCACAAAATATAAATTGACGCTTAAGAAACTTTCGATTACCAATGCCTATATCGTTTATGACGATGCTTCACTTGGAATGAAAACCATTTTAAGTGACATGACTTACGCACTCGCCGGCGATTTTACGCAGGATAATTTTCTCATGAAGAATGATTTGAATATTGAACAATTTTCATTGACCTATGGAGGAATGACTTATTTGAATAAAGTCAAAACTGTAGCGAAAGCGGAAATTGATATGGACATGGTGAATTGGAAATTTACCTTCAAGGAAAATGAATTCAATCTCAATGAACTTGGTTTGGGCCTTGATGGTTTTTTTGCAATGCCGGGTGACGATTACAATATGGATTTGAAATTCAAGGCGAAACAAAGTGAATTCAAGAATTTTCTTTCGCTCATACCAGGAGCCTACACAAAAGATTTTTCGAACGTGAAGACTTCCGGCAAATTGGCTTTCGACGGTTATGCAAAAGGTTTGTATAGTGAAAAACAAAACAAGATGCCTGGTTATGGTTTGAATTTTCAAATCTCCGAAGGTTCATTTCAATATCCTTCTGTTCCGAAATCTGTAAGTGCAATAAATATTGATTGCAAAATCGATGATGCAAGTGGTGTAACGGATCAAACAATAATTGATTTGAAAACGTTTCACATCAATTTTGGAGGAAATCCAATTGATGCAGGCTTGCACGTTTCAAGTCCTGTTTCCGATGCGAATATGGATGGTTGGTTGAAATGCAAATTGGATTTGGCAACATTGAAAGATGTAATGCCAATGGAAAAAGGCGACGAACTGAATGGAAAAATAAATGCGGATGTGAAAATGAAAGGTCGCATGTCGCAAATTGAAAAATCACAATACGATCAATTTCAGTGCAGCGGAACGGTGGGCATTATTGACATGCTTTACAAAACTAAAGATCTTCCTTATGACGTGAACATTTCCGGAATGGATATGAGTTTTACTCCGCAATATGTGGCGCTTTCAAAATTCGATGGAAAAATTGGCAAGAACGATATTCATGCCGATGGAAGAATTGACAATTTGATGAATTATATTTTCAAGGATTCATTGTTGCGTGGAACTTTCAATATGACTTCTGCCTTGATGGATTTAAATCAGTTCATGGGTGATGGTACAACAGCAGCCACCGCAACTCCTGACACTTCTGCAATGGTGGTGATTGAAGTTCCTGGAAATATTGATTTCACATTGAACTCCACGATAAAGAAATTGATTTACACGGACATCAATATGGATAATGTTTCAGGAATGGTTGTGTTAAAAGACAAAACGGTTGACATTCGCAATTTGAAAATGAATTTGATGGGAGGTAGCATGGCTATGAATGGAAATTATTCAACGGCAAATGTGATGGTTCCCAAAGTGAATTTCACTCTTGATATTACAGATTTTGATATTCAGCAAACGTTTAAAACATTCAATACCATTCAGAAACTTGCACCGGTTTCAAAATATTCGAAAGGAAAGTTTTCCACGAAGATGAATTATTCAAGTGATCTCGGTCACGACATGATGCCGATTGTTACCACTGTCAATGGAAAAGGAACATTGAGTACTAAACAAGTTGAGATTGCCGGTTTCGAACCCTTGAATAAATTGGATGATGCTTTGAAGTTGAACAAATTCAAAAAAGTTATGATTTCCGATATCAAACAAATCAGTTTTAAAATCGAAAACGGTCGTGTCTCTTCTGATCCATTTGATTTTAATGTTGGGAAATCTTCTGGTAAAATGGGTGGTTCTACCGGAGTTGACCAATCTATAAATTACATTATGGATATGGCCATTCCGCGTGATGAATTCGGTCCTGCAAATGCTGCATTGAACGGAATGCTTTCTTCCGCAACAGCAAAAGGAATTCCTGTAAAATTGGGCGATGTTGTGAATGTGCAGGCCTTATTTGGCGGAACAGTTACAAATCCAACAGTAAAAACAAATTTGAAAGAAGCAGGAGTAAATCTTGCTGATCAATTGAAAAATGTTGTTGTGGATACGGCAAAGGCAATTATAAAAAATACAATCACCAATGCCACCAATAAAGCTTGTGAGGAAGCTCAAAAACAATTGGATGCTGCGAAAATAACAGCTGCCAATACCAAAGTTGCTGCCTATAAACTTGCTGACGACGGACTGAAAGTTGCCAATGATAATGCAACAAAACTTGAAAACAGTTCAAACAATCCGATTCAAAAAATTGCAAATAAAAAATTGGCAGATGCCGCTCGCAAAAAAGCGATTGATGAAAATAAGCAAGCAAAAGCAAAAGCTGATAAAGTAGAATTGGATGCAAATACAAAAGCACAAGCCGATCATGATGCGAAATGCCATTAGGAGTTAGGAGTAGAGTTAGCAGTTAGGAGTTTTTAGTTCGGAGATAGTTCCAAAATTCATTCTCTGAACTAAAAACTAAACACTAAATACTAATCTTGGCACAGGATTCGTTATAGAATAATAGAATTGCTCGAATGAAAACGAAATTATTTTTTCAGCTTCTCATTATCTCAGGTTTTTTCTTGGGACCGATTTCTCTTGCTGCACAGGATGACGACAAAAACGCATCCAACAGTGATTGTCAAACCATCGATAATGCAGATGCACAGAAGGATTTTGAAAAATCAAAAGACAGAAAAAAATATAATTGGGATGAACGAAAAGGTTTTCTAGAAGAAGCTCTTGCTGCTGAGCCAACATGGGCGGAAGCAAATTTGGCAATGGCGAAAATGATAATGACCAAAGCAAAAGCGGATGGAAATGAAGGACAATACCCCGCTGCTATAAAATTTCTAAAAGCTGCTGTTGATAATTGTCCGAAAATAGGAGCGGAGCCTTTTTATTGGTTGGGGACGCAATATTATCTGGTTGAAAATTATCCTGATGCAGTTACCTATCTCACGAAATATTTGAATTATGATACGGATGATCCAAAAAAATTGGGAGCGAATTATGAATTCAATTCCGGACAAGCAACTGAAATGTTGAGATGGGCGAAATTTTATGTGGATATAAAAAATCATCCACGACCTTTTGCGCCAAGTACGGTCAAAGGAATTTGCACAAAGCAGGATGAATATCTTGCCATCATCACTCCTGATAATACGGAAGCATTATACATTCGTCGTGTGCCTGTCAGTCAAGTTGATCGTGTGTGGCAAACTTCTCAAACTGCAGAGGTTTTTACCATGAGCAAAATGCAGGCGAATGGGGAATTTGACAAAGGGGAATTCATGGATGATCCTTTCAACAGAAATCCAAATGAAGGTGCGGCAACTTTGACCATCGACAACAAGCATCTTTTTTATACCATTTCAAAAGATGGACCTGATGGTCCGAATACAGATATTTATACAGCTGATTGCAATGACGGTTCTTGGACGCCCATCCGTTCCATTGGTGAAAAAGTAAATGATCCAATTTATTGGGATTCCCAACCTACAATTTCCGGTGATGGAACAATTCTTTATTTCGCGAGTAATCGTCCTGGTGGGCAAGGTGGAATTGATATTTGGATGACAACAAAAGGGCCTGATGGTGAATGGCAAGTGCCAACGAATCTTGGTCCGAAAATCAATACAGCGGGTAACGAGAAATCGCCTTTCATTCATTCCGATTCCCAAACACTTTATTTTTCTTCCGATGGTCATCCCGGTGTTGGTGGTTATGATATTTTTTATTCCCGTCTCGATGCGAAAGATAATTGGCAGGAGCCGGTAAATTTAGGGTTGCCTATTAATACAACTGGCGATGATCTTGGTTTTTTTGTTAGCACTGATGGAACAATAGGCTTTTTCTCTTCCAATAGTCAATTGCCTGGAAGTATTGGAGGTTACGATGTTTATCAATTTGAACTTTACAAGGAAGCGCGTCCTGAAGCCACTGTTATCTTAAAGGGTGATTTGAAAGATGAATATGGAAATCCACTCACAGGAGCAACAACGGTTGAAGTGAAAAATGTTCAGACCAAGAAAAAATCTTTTGCCGTTGTTGACACCATCATGGGAAGTTTTGCCGCGGCTGTGAGAGTGGAAAAGAAAAACGATTACGTGATTTCAGTGAAGAAAGACAGCGCAGCATTTAATTCTCAGATTTTTTCCACGAAACAGGATTTCAAAACTGTTTCAGTTGCTGTTCAGCCAATGAATATTGGGAAATTGAAGGAAGGTTCAGCCTATACCATTCACGACATTAATTTTGCAACCAACGCCGCCGTTCTCGAACCGGAATCGATGGTTGTATTGGAGGAATTCGCTGGATATCTGAAGGAACATCCGAATATGAAAATAGAAATTTGCGGACACACCGATAATGTGGGCGATGCAGGTGCGAATATGAGTTTGTCTAATGAAAGGGCTTATTCAGTTTACGAAGCGCTTATAAAATTCGGAGTTTCCAAAAGTCAAATCACCGGATCAAAAGGATACGGCTCATCCAAACCGATTGCAGAAAATTCAACGGAAGAAGGAAGAGCGAAGAACAGAAGGACAGAGTTTGTGTTGGTGCAACAGTAGTTTGTTTTCAATAAATCCTTACCCGAACAGAATTACCTTTTCCTCTATCTACATACTTTGAATTTTATTTTTGTTTCCAGTCTATTTTGGGTACTGGTGGTGGAGGAGGTATTGGTGGAGGAGGTGGCGGCATCATGGAATCCGCAAGTTTAACCGTATCCTTATTGCTTGTCTCTGGATTTTCTGTCTTATTTGCAGGACAGCCAAATGAAAGTGTTGCTATCGCCAGTATCAGGATGAAATTTACTTGTTTCATATTAAGGTATTCGAAAAAATGAAATTGAAATAGTATTGCGAGAACAAGGGGCAATAATAGACAAAATGCAGACGTCCCGACTCACTTTAGGAAACAAAAGAGAGTCGGGACGTTATGCGTTTTGAAGTGGCGACTTTTTTATTGTTATGCTGAGTTTTCATTCCCGAAAGCTTTCGGGAATGAAAGTATCGAAGCATAACTACGCCGCTTCAACTTGAAAGAACGGGTTGGTCGTTCCGGGGCAGGCGGAGGCACCGCTGCTGGCAGACCAATCCCGATCTATTTGGCTCGAAGAGCATTCCGGCACGCGCTCCGTTGACCTTACGGGGTCACGCTCTTCGAATAAGAATAAGTTTTGTGATGTTACGTTCCGGATAGTTCCGTCCGCGGGAGGTAAGTTGTTGCCATTAAGGACGCCAAGAGGCATAATTACCTGGGAAATCAATGCACCAATCGATAAGGTTTGGTTCGTTCTAGTTGATAAGTTCATCTAAATGTTCCTCCCAATTTTTGAATCATTATTATTAACTTTGCTTATAGTTGCTCATATAGAAGCAGCATCACGACACAAATATATAGTTAAACTTAATAGATATCCAAATATTTTATTAACTTTGTGCCATAAACGATCCAAATGACACTCGCCCAACGAATTAAAATTATCCGCAAGCAACTCGGAATGAGTCAGACGGAATTTGCCAACGACATTGGCATTACGCAAACTTCCCTCTCACAATTAGAAGGTGAGAAGAATGGGATTTCCTACGATGTATATAAAGCCATCGTCGCGAAATTCAATATCGATCCGCTTTGGCTGATGGACGGAAAAGGTGAAATGTATATTTCCGATGCGGCCAAGAAAAAATCTGGTGCGCTTCCTTTAGTGGTGCAAATCGCCAACGACGAGGAAGAAAATATTGTGATGGTCGATCGCAAAGCAGCCGCAGGATATTTGCAAGGCCAATCCGATCCCGATTTCATTGCTAAACTTCCTTCTTTCCGTTTGCCCGGCTTTTACGGAAAAACGTTTCGCGCATTTGAAATCACAGGCGATAGCATGCTTCCAGGAATTCATCCCGGCGATATGTTGGTTGGTTCTTATGTAGAAGAATTGGCGCATGTCAAAAAAGGAAACGTTTACATTTTTGTTTTGCACGATGGAAGCATTGTTGCAAAGCGTGTTTTCCCATTGGGAAATAATGTTTTCGAATTGCGTTCCGACAATGAAGTGTACGAATCCTATGCCGTGAAATCCGAAGACGTTGGACAAGTTTGGCAAGTGGAAGCCCGCATCACAAAAGACATCGAGAAACCCGATACGAATCGTTTCATGGAATTGGAACTGCGTTTGAAAGATTTGGAAAAGAAAATGAAGTGATTTATGGAGTTGGAAAGTTTGCAAGTTGGAGAGTTTGCAAGTTTTCTTATCACACAACTTTTAAATTGAACATTTGTTAATTATTGCCTTATATATAGAATTCAACTTTACAACATTCAAACTTTACAACTTTTAAACTTATTTATTTATGAATATCTACGTATCTCAACTCAAAAAAAGCATCACACAGAAATTGGAAAACGTGAATGATGCCGATTATCTCGCAACACTTGATGCGATTCTTACTTATGAAACCATTTCTCACGAGGGAAAAATGCCCAATCCAGTGGAAAGAAAAATAAAGAAAAGATTTTTGAATTTATTTTTCTTCTAGAACAAGAAAATTGTTTGTTGTTGAACATCGGTTGGTCTTCGGATCGGCCGATGTTTTTTATTTCAGCTCCGAATGTTTAGCGAATCTTTCCTGGGGCAATGCAAAAAGCACAATGCCAATAAACATTGTAACAGCTGCAATAAACAAGATCAATGATAATCCAGGTATAGGAGACATGGTCATTAGATCAATCCCATGCAGAACAAGTGTAAATTCTGTTATCAGAAATCCTACAATAAATGTGATTATTCCAACACCCGCAATTTTTTTTCTGTAACTCAACACGCCCTGACGGATACAAATTCCAATAAGGAAAAAACTAATGAATCCTATTAATACAAGATGCAAGTACCCAATAATTACAGGACGATGGCCGAAAACAAATTTGTTCAATTCAGTAAAAATGCAGAAAAATTGAAGAACAAGTTTTATTGAAACAGAAAGGAATGAAATCAATAACAACCAACCACCCGATTCTTTTATTATCCTTCTTACATCATTTTTTCTTTCTAGTGCTTCGTACCATAATAAAAATACGGCCATCAATTGAAGAAAACCACCGATCCCAGCGATTATGAATACCCAGGCAGCAGGAAGTGTCCACAAAATTGATATCAAATAGGTTGGGGGAAGAGCAAAAATCATCAGGTTGACAAATGTTTTGAATTTGGAAAGTTGTTTTTCTGTTAATGAATGCTCAAAGGAGTGGATTGCAAGTGCTATTACTCCAAATGAAAACCATCCGTTATATTGAAAATGCAAATACCAATAAACGCCATTATTGTAATAAATAAGATTGAAAAAATGCATGGATTTCATGATGATTAAAGCGTATGGCCCAAAGGAGGAAAGCACAAGACAAATCAATGAAAATCGAAGTGCTTTTATAGCCAATAAATGGGAATCCTTGCGCGTATCTCTCCAAAGGAAAAAAGCATAACCATAACAGACCAGCATTGAAAAGGAGGAAAATGCAATGGAAATCGGTCCGTAATCCTGCACTAGAAAACTTACCAGCATTCCGTAGGAGGCAATTTGATTTAAAATAAAAAGTCTGGAATAGGTTTTGGATTCCTGTTGTTCTGGGCTCAGGAAAAATGCAGCAATGATTGCGAATAATGCCGTTGAAACCCAGGCCGTAAATGCAAAATGGGAATGTGCATTTACCAAATTCATGAAATCAATTTGAGGCAGTGCGTAGGATAGTTTATACCGATTAAAAACACCAGCTAAAGCTACTATCATCAGATTTAGAATCGCAATACGTATCCATTTTGCGGGAGATCCAGTGAAATTTATTTGTTGCTTCATAAAAACCGTCAGACTGTAAAGGTATCTTTCTAAATAACGATCAAAGTATGATATGGATCATAAAAGAAAATAATGCACAAAAGGAGGGTAATTTTAGCAAAAAGGAGGGTAAAATTAGGGAAAAAGGTTTTTTTTAATGATAATATCCAAAATATGAATTATGCGAACTAAAAGATAATGAATAAATTCATGAAATGTCATTCCGCAGGATGATCTATGATTTAAATCATTTTATATGGATAAATGTGCCGTAATATTGTGCAAGATTTTAAAAACCAATCATATCATGAAAAAAACTTCAATAGCAGCCTTAACAGTATTAGTAACTTTTTTCTTTATC
The DNA here is from genome assembly GCA_903873905.1 of uncultured Flavobacteriales bacterium. Classification (GTDB taxonomy): domain Bacteria; phylum Bacteroidota; class Bacteroidia; order Palsa-965; family Palsa-965. Next base: position 21,512 of record CAIQQJ010000161.1, on the reverse strand, counting down.
GCATGTGGCGGAAGTTCTAGTACTGCCGATAAACCAGCAACCGGTGATACAGCAGCAACTGGCACTGCACCAAAATCTGATGATAAAGCGGGTGTTGGAAAATTTAAAAATGTGGAAATTGCTGATCAGATCGATGAAGGCATGGTTGCCACGGGACAAAAAGTATTTGATGTAAAATGCATGGCTTGTCACAAATTAACTGACGAGAAATTGGTTGGTCCAGGTTGGAAAGGCGTTACATCACGTCGTACTCCGGAATGGATTTTGAATTTTGCAACCAATACTGAAGAAATGCTAAATAAGGATGCAACAGCAATGTCGTTGTTGGAAATATGCCTTGTGAAAATGCCAAATCAAAATCTTGCTGATGAAGAAGCACGTGGAGTGCTGGAATTCATGCGCAAAAATGATGTTGCAAAATAATAACCAAATTTATACCCTCTGAAATCTAAACGCTAATTCCAAATCATATGAAATCCACCAGGATAATTTCAATCTCTCTCTTACTTGCAGGAATGTCTTTAGTATATTCTTGTAAACCAAAAACAACTGAAGAAGTTGTTGCTGGAAACGCAGCTGAAAAAGCATACGTTGCTCCAGGTAAATACGATGAATTCTATAACTTTCTTTCAGGCGGTTTTAACGGACAAATGTCAGTTGTAGGTTTGCCATCAGGACGAACACTTCGTGTTATTCCTGTTTTCTCTGTTGATCCACAAAGTGGTTGGGGTTATAGTGAAGAAACAAAGCCAATGTTGAACACTTCTCACGGATTTATTCCATGGGATGATTCTCACCATGCTGAACTTTCTCAAACAGAAGGCGAAGTTGATGGCAGATGGGTTTTTATCAATGGAAACAATACACCTCGTATTGCGCGAATTGATTTGACAACATTCCGTACAGCTGAGATTATTGAATTGCCAAACAGTGCTGGTAACCACAGTTCTCCTTTCATTACACAGAGTACTGAATACGTTGTTGCCGGTACAAGATTTAGCGTTCCAATGGGTGACAATCGCGATGTTCCTATTAATACCTACAAACAGAACTTCCAAGGAACTGTAAGTTTCATCAGTGTCAACAAAGATGATGGCAATATGAAAATTGCTTTTCAAATTATGTGCCCTGGTGTAAACTTTGACCTTGCACACGCAGGTAAAGGACCATCACACGGATGGATGTTTTTCAGTTGCTATAATTCTGAACAAGCAAATACATTGCTTGAAGTAAACGCTTCCCAACATGACAAAGATTATATCATGGCTGTGAACTGGAAAAAAGCTGAAGAATATGTTGCTGCAGGAAAAGGACACGCTACACCAGCAAAATATGCACATAACGTATACGACGATAAAAAACACATGGCAACTTCTACAATCGAGCAGTCTGTAACTGTTCTTGATCCAAAAGAATGCCCTGGCTTACTTTATTTTATGCCTTGCCCAAAATCACCACACGGTTGTGATGTTGATCCTTCAGGAGAATACATTGTTGGTAGTGGTAAACTTGCAGCTTTGATTCCTGTTTTCTCTTTTACGAAAATCCAAAAGGCAATTGCTGATAATGCATTTGATGGCGATTACCAAGGTATTCCAGTTCTTAAGTATGAGTCTGTTCTTTATGGTGAAGTTAAAAAGCCAGGACTAGGACCTCTGCACACAGAATTTGATGGAAATGGATTTGCATATACTTCCATGTTCGTTACTTCTGAAGTTGTAAAATGGAATATCAAAGATCTTAAAGTTGTAGATCGCGTTCCTACTTATTACTCTGTTGGTCACCTTTGTGTTCCTGGCGGAGATAGTCGCAAGCCTTTCGGAAAATACATGATTGCTTACGACAAGATTACAAAAGACCGTTACTTGCCTACAGGTCCAGAACTTTGTCAGAGTGCTCAATTGTTTGATATTTCTGGAGATAAAATGCAACTTCTTCTTGACTTCCCAACAATTGGAGAACCTCACTATGCACAAGCTTGTCCTGCAGCCTTGATAAAAGACAAGAGTGTTAAGTTTTTCAAAATTGAGGAAAACAAAAATCCTTATTTCACCAATGGAGAAAAAGAAGCTAAAGTTGTTCGTACTGGAAACAGAGTTGATGTTTACATGACTTGTATCCGTTCACATTTTACTCCTGATAATATTGAAGGTGTAAGATTGGGAGATGAAGTGTATTTCCACGTAACCAACCTTGAACAGGATTGGGATATTCCACACGGATTTGCTATTAAAGGTGCAGCCACAGCTGAACTTCTGATCATGCCAGGTGAAACCTGTACCTTGAAATGGATTCCTGATTATGTTGGAGTAGTTCCAATGTATTGCACAGACTTCTGTAGTGCATTGCACCAAGAGATGCAAGGTTACACTCGAGTGTCGGTTGCAAATAGTACAGTTCCTTTATCCTGGAGTACTGGTACGAATTTGCCAGCAGACGGAAGCGGAAAATAAAATTTTCAAAACGGGTGAGATGAAAATCTCACCCGTTTTTCAAAAATCACATTGGTAAATAATTGCAGAATTCGATCTGTGGGAAAATGAAAAAGCTGAGTATCGTAACTAGAATTCTAACCTTATTGGCAGCACTTAGCATGATTGCTGCTATTTATTATCCCATTTGGAGAATTGAACTTGCAGCTCCACAATATCCTGAAGGATTATGCCTTTACATTTGGGCGAATAAATTAGGTAGTGATGTCGATATCATTAATGGATTGAACCATTACATCGGTATGAAGACTTTGCATGCAAATGAATTCATCGAGTTTACAATATTGCCCTATATCATTTGGTCTTTTGTTTTTCTTGGAATTCTTGCAGCTGCTTTAAACAAAAAGAAAATATTTCACATTTATTTTTTCCTATTTATTGCATTTGCTGTTATTGCGATGGTTGATTTTTACAGATGGGAATATAGTTATGGACATAACCTTAATCCAGAAGCACCAATTCAAGTTCCTGGACAATCTTATCAGCCACCATTAATTGGATATAAACAATTGCTCAATTTCGGAGCTTACTCTGTTCCTGATATTGGCGGATGGATGATTGTTTCAAGTGGAGTTTTATTATTGGGTGGTGTACTTGTAGAAAAATTAAAAAGCCGTCGCGAGAAAAAAGCGGGAATTGGCCTTGCGAATAAAATTGCACCGATTGCAATGGGGATTATTGCCTTGTCAATGATGGGTTGCACTTCTGGACCGGAAACAATTCGATTTGGAAAAGATCCTTGTGATCATTGCAAAATGACCATCATGGACAAAAAATTCGGAGGAGAAATTGTTACCTCAAAAGGAAAAATATTCAAATTCGATGATGCACGCTGCATTGTTGATTACAAGAAATCTGGTGCGATAAAAAAAGAAAACGAAGGAAATGTTTACCTCCTTGATTATTCAGGCGACGGAGGTTTTATTCTTGCGGACAAGGCATTTCTGATGAAAAGTGAAGCATTGCACACGCCAATGGGTGGAAATATTGCAGCATTCAAAGATGCAGCATCACGACAAAAGGCTATCAGTGAACTTCAGGGATCACCAATAACTTGGGACGAACTGACAAAATGATTTTGGATAAAACTTCAATATATTCACAAGGGATTCGACATATTGTTTTATCCCTTGTTTTATTTTTTGTTTCATCGCAATCTTTATTTTCAAGAGTATTGCGGGTAGAAAAAAATAAAGGAGAAACCATTTCTACTGCTATTGCTAGAGCAGAAAGTGGCGACACCTTAATTATTCCTTCAGGAAATTATGCAGAACCCACAATTGTCGTTGACAAGTCGTTATACATAAAGGGAGAAAATTTCCCTGTATTAGATGGGCAAGACAAAAATGAGATTCTTGAAACTAAAGCAAACTATGTTACAATAACTGGATTGAAATTTATTAACGCAGGAAGGTCTGATATTAACGACATGGCTGCAATAAAAATATTCAATGGCCATCATGTAGAGATTCGATCAAATATCATTGAGCACGCCTATTTTTCAATTTACCTACAGGGCTGCACCAATTGTTTTATCTATAACAATTTCATTCATGGCGTGAAAGCTTCTGAAATGATGTCTGGAAATGGCATTCATTGTTGGCATTCCGATAGCTTAAGAATATTTCAGAATAATATTTCCTCTCAGCGCGATGGAATTTATTTTGAATTTGTAACCAATTCATTGATCCTTGGAAATTTTAGCCACAACAATGAACGGTATGGTTTGCATTTTATGTTTTCAAATAGTGATACATACACTTCAAATATCTTCCAGGAAAATGGAGCTGGTGTAGCAGTTATGTACACGAAGAATTTGACAATGCTTTACAATAAATTTCTTTTGAATTGGGGAGATGCCGCTTATGGTTTATTGTTGAAAGATATTTCAGACAGTAAAATTGAGGGAAATACTTTTCAGGAAAATACCGAGGCTGTTCACATCGAAGGAAGTACACGAATGGAATTCAGAAATAATTTATTTCTTTCAAACGGATGGGCAGCACAAGTACAAGCAAGTTGCATGGATATTGTTGTAACGCATAATTGTTTCGTTGGAAATTCGTTTGACATTTCTACAAATGGCGATCTCGTGCTGACAAAATTCGATGGAAATTATTGGGATAAATATGAAGGTTATGATTTGGATAGAAATGGAATAGGGGATGTGCCTTATAGACCAGTCGGATTGTATTCTGTAATCATTCAAAAAATACCTTCTGCATTAATGCTTTTTAGAAGTCCGATGACCAATCTTCTAGATAAAGCTGAAAAAGTAATTCCCGGAATGACTCCGGTTGATCTAATTGATAATCGTCCGCTCATGAAATCAATGTCGTCTCGTTATGATTGAAGTTGAAAATCTTACAAAAAAATTTGGAAAACTGGTTGCGCTGAACAACGTTTCTCTGTCGTTGAAAAATGGTCAATCAATTTCTCTAATAGGACCGAATGGCTCTGGGAAAACAACTTTTATAAAAAGTCTGCTTGGACTTGTTGTTGCCGATAAAGGAACAATTGTTTTTGATGGAACCAATATTGTTGGCAACAGCGATTATAGAAGTAAAATCGGTTACATGCCGCAGATCGGAAGGTTTCCTGAAAATATCCGTATTGAACAATTGTTTGATATGATTCGTGATATAAGAAAGAGTCACGGATTGAAAGAAGATCATGAATTAATCGAGACGTATGGACTCGATAAGATGAAGGACAAAACCATGCGCACACTTTCTGGTGGTACACGACAAAAAGTTAGTGCATGTCTTGCATTTCTTTTTAATCCACCTGTTATTATTCTTGATGAACCGACTGCAGGACTTGATCCATTATCAGCAGAACAACTCAAGGAAAAAATTCTCGCAGAAAAAAACAAAGGAAAATTAATTCTCATCACCTCTCACATATTAAGTGATCTCGATGAAATTACTTCCGAAGTAATTTATATGCAAGATGGAGATTTGCTTTTTCATAAATCAATTGATGAATTGCGTAACGATACTGGAGAAGAAAAACTTGCCCGCGCGATTGCAAGTGTCATGAAGAAAAATGCAGCGCTTGTAAATTAATATTATGGGAAAAATTAGCAAATACGTAATTCTCGATCTCATCCGCAATAGGATTGTATTGTCCTATCTCGTGGTTCTTCTTGCGATTTCCTTTTCATTGTTCAATCTTGATTCAAATCCTGTAAAAGGAATCCTCGGACTTCTCAATATTTCTTTGCTGATTGTGCCTTTGGTTTCCATCATTTTCGGAACCATTTATTATTACAACTCCGCAGAATTTATTGAATTGCTTTTAACAATGCCGATTAAACGAAAGCAAATCATCATCAGTGTTTATGCTGGACTTGCAGTGGCGCTTTCCGTTGCCGTTTTATTGGGAATGGGAATTCCCATCTTGATTTATTCTCCCAATGCCACTGGATTAACGTTACTGATTGTAAGTATTGCACTGACATGGGTTTTTGTATCCATTGCAATGCTCGCCTCTGTGCTCACGCGTGATAAGGCAAAAGGTATTGGAGTGGTGATTTTGTTATGGCTTTATTTCGGTTTGATTTATGATGGCTTGTTGCTGCTAATCCTGTTCACGTTCAGTGATTATCCAATGGAAAAGTCAATGGTAGCATTGAGCGCATTGAATCCAATTGATTTGGGCAGAATTTATATCCTGCTTCAACTTGATATTTCAGCCATTATGGGATATACCGGCGCCATCTATCGTGATTTCCTCGGAAGCTCAATTGGGATGGTATTTGCCTTTGCAATGCTATTTGTCTGGATAATAATCCCATTACTTCTTTGTATTCGAAGGTTTAACCGAAAAGATATATGAGTTTTGTTTCACATAAGTCCTTGAAAATGAGGTTTTGTGATTCCACATAAATTGAAAATATGATATCAATCAATTTGGATGAAGAAATATTGAAAAAGAACTAAGAGATTGATATAAATCATATTTAAATACAAACAGAAAAAATATTTTTGGTACATAAAATAAGTTAAAAACTAAACGCAAACAATATGAAAAAGATAACAACGAGCCTCTTTGTTCTCGCTTCCTTTCTAATGCTAAACACTTCTTGTGGTTCTGATGCTGCTGGTAAGAAAGATGGAGATTCTACTGCAACTACATCAGGTGGATCAACTGACGGAACAGGACAGTCTGCCGTTAAAGATGATCAATCGCAAAAAAATGTTGTACAGATTGCGGTTGGATCTAAAGATCATACCACCCTTGTTGCAGCCGTAAAAGCTGCGGAATTAGTAGATGTACTTTCAAATGCTGGTCCCTTCACTGTTTTTGCACCAACGAATGATGCGTTTGCAAAATTGCCAGCAGGAACAGTTGATAATTTGCTTAAGCCTGAGCAAAAAGATGCTCTTGCAGATGTATTACAATACCACGTTTTTGTGGGAGTTCTCAAACTTGAAAATTTACATGATGGACAAGTGTTGAATATGGTGAATTTAGGAAACGTTACTGTAGGAGTAAAAGACGGAAAGTATACAGTGAATGGTGCCAATATTATTGGAACAGTACCGGCTTCCAATGGTGTTGTATATGTGGTTGACCAAGTTCTATTGCCGCCCGCACCAGCGAAATAACAATACTTTACCAACTCCTAAATAAGACGTTCCGGCAAACCCGGAACGTTTTTATTTTTCAATAAATTAGAATAGATATTTTCCTTGCTATTTGACAAAACATGATAAAAGACGATAAAACATATAAATTTGCAGATTGAATTCAATTTTTGAATTCATGGAACAAATTTCAATTATGAAAAAATATTTGATTGCAATCTTTTTCATTCCCGCGAGTCTATTCTTTATTGCTTGCGGCAATTCAAGTTCTGCGAATAGCGAACCAGCTTCAACAACTTTTGCCTCAACTGGAGCGGATGGGAAATCGGGAATTGGAAAATTCACCAAAGTGGAACTCAACACGCCTCTCGATGAAGCAATGGTCGCCAATGGAGAGAAAATCTTCACGTCCAAATGCCTTCAATGTCACAAATTGACGGATGAGAAATTAGTTGGCCCAGGTTGGAAAGGTGTAACATCTCGATTCACGCCGGAATGGATAATGAATTTTACAACCAATACGGAATACATGCTCAATAATGACGTTAAGGCAAAAGCCTTGTTGGCAACTTGGCTTGTGAAAATGCCACCACCTAATCTTGCAGATGAAGAAGCAAGAGCTGTGTTGGAATTCATGCGCAAGAATGATGGGGAAAAATAACAGGCCTTAAAAAATTACAATAAAATTATTTGAAATTCTTGAATTAATAATTTTATGAATGCACCAAATCCTCTGCAAAAATATGTGGAGGTTTTTTTTTGAAAATAATCATTCATAATATTGAAAATGGATTGTTTTGCAAGTGTAACGAATTGCAAAAAAATCGAATACTTTTGAAATGAAATTATAATGAACATGAAAAAAAGTTTTGGACTAATCTTTCTTGCAATAATAAATCTGTTATTATTTTCCTGTAGCAATTCAGGTTCGTCGCATGAAACTACAAATACGAGTTTGGGAATTGGGAAATTCACCAAGGTTGAACTGAAATCACCACTCGATCAGGAAATGGTTACCAAGGGACAAAAAGTTTTTATTTCAAAATGTATTGGATGCCACCAGTTGGACGATAAAAAACTTGTGGGTCCTGGATGGAAAGGTGTAACCTCGCGTTTTTCTCCTGAATGGATTATGAATTTCACTTCGAATACAGATGTCATGTTAAATCAGGATTCGACGGCAAAAGCACTTTTGATAAAATACATTGTGAGAATGCCACAGTTAAATCCTAGCGATGAGGAAGTGCGCGCGGTTTATGAATTTATGAGGAAGAATGATGGCCAATAATTAATAGTGCAATGAAATATTATTTTGCAAATATCTGAAATGTGTGCAAGTTTGAATGTAGAGGCGGGGAGTTAAAAGTAATTCACATCCCAAACAATCATCGTACGATCATCGCTTCCGGAAATTAATCCGAGTTCATTCCAGATTAATCTATTGACGGAATTTTTGTGACCATCTTGTCCGTCTTTTCCGCAGCGAAGTAACAAATCAAAAGTTTCCGCATCCCAAATTTTCATCGACTTGTCGCGACTTGCTGTAGCGAATAATTTATTGTCGGGACTGAATGCAATATGATACAACGCGAAATTGTGTGCAGGGATTTTCTTGATCGAAACAAAATTATTTTTTGGATCCCAAACATTCAAATAAGCATCACGTCCTCCACTCAATAAATAATTTCCACTAGGATGCCAACAAACTGTATTGACGGATAAATCATGCGCAGGAAATGAATTCACTTCTTGCATTTCAGGCAGAAAGAAAATTTTGATGTTTCCATCGCCACATGTAACAGCAAGTAAGTCTTCATTTGGATCCAAGGCAAAGCCCCGGACTTTTTCTTTGGTGATTTTTTTTATTTCAACTAATGAAAAAGTAGTGGCATCAAGCACTGAAAAACTTCCATCTGCACTTGCAGTGAAAACCAAATTGTGCCTTTGTGAAAAGGCGAGATCAAATATTTGGCCAGTGTGAAGATGACTTGTTTTTAAAATTGTTTTTTTATCAATATCAATTTCATGAAAAGTTCCCATGCCCGTGCCTGCGAGAAGTGTTTTTGTTTTCGGCAAATGCAACAAGGAATAAACAGGTGAAGGAAACTCAATGGCGAATTCTTCCTGTGTTCCCTCAACTGTATTCCATGCACCAACAAATTTATCACTACTACCACTGAATAGTATTGCTGGATTTTCACTATTCGCCAATCCGTAAATTCCTCCTCGGTGACCTGATAATTCGAATTTTCTATTTGCTGTAATTTTCATTCTGAAATTTTATCCGATTCTTTTTCTAATGATGTCGTCAACAACTTCCAATAATTGTGCAGGAGTATAGGTTCTCCAAGGCAATTCATCCAACGGGCCACCCCAATGGAGATACCAGTCAATTCTTGCTTTTTTCATTTCGGCTAATGCGTGTGGCTGAAAATTTACCAATGCAATCCAACCATCTTCCACTTCCTCAAACCATTCTTCATAATAGGAATCATCGGAGTAATGAAAATTGAGTACGTTTTCACCAATGAAAATGAATTTATTAATGCCGTGCAATTGTAATTCTTCCACAATATCACGTTTGATAATCATGATGTCATTATTCAATGCATCATTCCATTCACCTAGCAATTCGATCACACAACATTTCAAGTCATAATCGGCAAAAATTATTTTCATGAATAAGGAAGAAGAACCAAATTCATCCCATTGCGGGTGAATCAGGAAATTGTAAAGCTGATTCGTGAATTCAAATTCAGAATATTCCCTTCCGAAAAAAGGAGATTTTTCATCCTCTTCTGCGATGTAAAAATGACGCCAGTTGAAATAAGGTTCTATTTGGTGCATACGGGAGAGTGGCAAGTGACAGGTGGCAAGTGACAGGTGTTTAAAATGTCATTTAAGATTTTGTGGAATTGTTTTTTTACTTGGCACCTGTCACTTGCCACTTGTCACTGATAAAATAGCTTTTCTAACACTTCCTAATTGTTTCAATAAATTATTGGCTTCTTCATATGATAATTTCGTAGCGTCCATCACCATTTTTGTTCCGCGGTCGATGAGTTTATTGTTACTGAGTTGCATGTCAACCATTCGATTTCCCTTTACGCGTCCAAGACGAATCATGATGGAAGTGGAAATCATATTCAGAATTAATTTCTGTGCAGTACCCGATTTCATTCTCGTACTTCCAGTAATAAATTCTGGACCAACAATTGCGACGATTGGGAATTTTGCAGTTAAAGAAACAAGAGAAGCAGGGTTGCAAGTAATGCAAGCAGTTGTAATTCCATTCGCATTGCATTTTTCCAATGCGCCAACTACATATGGCGTTCCTCCAGAAGCGGCAATTCCAATAACAACATCTTCTTTCCCTATTGCGTGTTCTTGTAAATCTTTCCACCCTTGTTCACGATCATCCTCTGCAAATTCAACAGCTTTGCGAATGGCTGCATCTCCACCAGCAATTAATCCTATTACCATTCCATGCGGCACGCCATAAGTTGGTGGGCATTCAGAGGCGTCAACAATTCCCAATCGTCCACTTGTTCCAGCACCTAAATAAAATAATCGTCCGCCAATTTTCATTTTTTCCACTGCTTCACTCACCAACAATTCAATTTGAGGAATACATTTTTCAACCGCAATAGCGACCGATTTATCTTCAGTGTTTATGTTGTTCAGCAATTCACTCACGCTCATCTTTTCGAGATGATTGTAATTGGATTCCGATTCCGTAATACGTTCCATGTTTGCAAAGGTAATTAAGGAAATTGAGGTAATGGGCGAAACGGGCTGCTGCTTTCCAAAAAATGGAAAGTCGATTTTGTTAAAAGTTCAACAAAATTTCTCTTGCTTGATTTGGTTTTAGAAAAAGGTCGTTATAAAAAAGTAATTTAGTAATGTCAAAATTCCGAAGCATATGGCGAGAATTTATGGTGTAATGGTATGTTTCTGTATCCTCCTTTCAATTGCAAAGGTTAGGGCACAACCAGCACCAGTTCTCACTGCAACTGAATATCTCGACATGCAAGATTACAATCGTGCATTGACGGAGTTTCTGAAATTGTATAAGGACAATCCTTCTGATATTGGTTTCAATTTTAATATTGGTTTCTGTTACCTTAAGATAAATGACGATCGTTCAAAATCAATTCCATATTTAGAATTTGCAAGCAAAAAAGATCCATTGATAAAGGACATTCAACTTTATCTCGGACAAGCATACATGTATGGTTACAAATTTGATGTTGCCATTTCCCATTTCAATACTTATCGTTCAAAGACATCTTCCAAAAATTATGAAATGGTGGATCATCTGATTGAAGATTGTGAAAGTGCAAAAGTGTTGATGAAAAGCCCACTCGATGTTACGTTTGAAAATTTAGGAAAAGATGTGAATTCGCCTTTTCCAGATTATTATCCATTCGTTACAAAAGATGAGGGAACACTATATTTTACTTCAAGACGGGAAGGTAATTCACGTAAAAATACGAGTTGGCAAGGCTATTTCACGGCAGATATTTATTTTTCAAAAGTAAAATCTGGTCAATGGACGAAAGCGAAAAATATGGGAACCGTAATCAATACGGCAGAAGATGAAGAGTGTGTTTCTGTAACACCCGATGGAAAAAATATGATCATCTATTTTGATAATGATAATATTTCAGGTGATCTTTTTCAATCCACCACCAATAAGAATAAGACTTTTCAAAAACCAATTGGATTTAACGATCCTGTGAATACAGATTTTTTGGAATTGGAAGGTTGTCTTGCGGATGAAGGAAACATATTAATTATTTCCAGCGACAGAAAAGGAGGTTTAGGTGAAACGGATTTGTGGATGTTTAAAAAGCTTCCAACTGGAAATTGGGGTTTACCAATAAATCTTGGTCCAAATGTGAATACCAAATACAAAGAAGCCTTCCCGTATTACGATGATGATAAGCAAGTGTTGTATTTCGCTTCTGAAGGGCATACAAATATGGGAGGTTATGATATTTTCAGATCGAAATTTGATCCTGAATCACAAACTTTTGGAAGCGCGGAAAACGTTGGTTATCCGATTAACACACCGGAAGACAATATGGAATTTACCTTGGCAGAAAATGACCGTGATGGATATGTTTCCGCAGTGAGGAAAGGTGGTTTTGGCGATCTTGATATTTACAAAGTTGTTTTTAATGGAGTGGCTGAGCGATTGACTGTTGTGAAAGGAACAATTTCAACTAACGACACAATTAAAAAAGATATTGTTGCGACAGTTTCATTACTTGATCCGAAAACGAAAGAGCTTATTGATTCTGAGAATGCAAATTCGAAAACAGGTAATTTTATTTTTGCAGTTGGGCCTGGAAAATATTTATTAGTTGTTTCCAGTGATGGATATTTGGATTATTCATTGGGAGTAAATGTATTCGACAAATCCGATTATATCTTTGAAATCGATAAAAAGATTGTTCTGCTCAAACCCAGCGAGGCAATTGTTCCACCATCAAATCAAAAACCACCTCCTAAAAATCAGGCAAAACCAATTCCGAAAAGTCCAGCCAAACCAAAATAAAAAAACCGAACTCATTTGAATTCGGTTTTTTTATTGAAGCAGTATTTTATTAATGTGCAACACTAAATTTGCCACGGTCAATTGTATTTCCATTCACATCAATTGCGCTGTAGAAATAAATTCCATTGGAGAATGCACTGACATTAATTGATGTATTGGCATTCATTAATGCTTGAGATGAAATCAATTGTCCATTCACATCATAAATTTCAATTATTGAAACTGAATTTGCCTTTGAATTGAAATTAATATTGTCACTTGCAGGATTTGGATAAACTGAAATCAAGGAAGCGTTGGAATGTTCTTGTATTCCCGCAATGGCAGTTGACAGAAAATATTCTCCAGAAGTAATTATTCCGAATTCATGTGCATCTGTTAATTGAGCAACAGGATACCCAATTCCATTTGCCCAATAAGAATAAACACGGTTGGAATCTGTTTGCGAAATCAAGAAAGCCCATCCAAAAAGAGGAAACATTGCATAGCCGTAAATACTATCTACGTTTGTGCGGAGAACTGTTTGTCTAGCACAATTAAAAGTTCCTGCAGGTGTTGTAACACTTCCCCATCCGTCAATTACAGATGTTTTCACGATATGAGAAATGATTTCAACGGAATCCAATACAAATCCGATTCCTGGATCTTGACCATAAAAGAATTTTGCATGAGAAGTGAAATTATTTGAAAAGGTGGTGCCGAGGGATGAAGGAAAAGTGATGTTGGTTTCAGCAGGTGTATTAGTTAGATTAACAGGTGAACCAGTTCCAGGATCAGCTACGCCACCATTCATGTAAAGTCCAGTTGAATTTTGAGTGCAAAAAGCATAAGTAGGACTTGCAGAAGGACTTTGAATAATTACACGATTGCAGTTTGGGTACAAATTTCCGTAGGGTGTAAATGAAGGCAATGAAAAATTCATTGTGTCAACTGAATTGTTGGCAAGCCCAGCGAGGTTATAAGTTTGATTTGCTCCAATATTTCCTGGATGAACCAAGGAAGTATCGGGTAGGGTGTCTTTTGCGATGCGTAACATCGTCATCACTGGAGCCATGTCGTTTTCAGTGATGGTTGTTTGTGCAGACAAAGCAGAAACAAATGCGCAAGCTGCAAGCGTGAGTAAAGAATGTTTCATTTTGGTTTTTTTTATCCACCGTGGCGGAATGGTTTTTTTGTGAACGTGTAAAAATAGGAAATTGAAGCATACCCTCCGATAAGTTAAGGTGCCAATGAATATGTTAAAATATTGTCCTTAAAACAGGGAATTCCTGATAAAGGCTCAATAAATAGCAGGCCATTTAACAGGATCAGCTTCATTCATCATTGAATAAACTGCATCATAAATATCAACGACACCTGGCTTGCTGAAAAAATCACCATCAGAACCATAAGCAGGACGATGTTCTTTTGCAGTCAATGTTTTTGGTTCGCTATCGAGATATTTGAAGCCATTTTGATTCTCAAGAATATTCTGCATAATGAATGCAGAAGCTCCTCCTGGAACATCTTCATCCACAACAAGCAGTCGATTTGTTTTCTTGACAGATTCAACAATGGAATTATTTTTATCGAATGGTAACAAGGTTTGCACATCAATTACTTCCACTGAAATATCAGCTTCTTGTAATTGTTTCGCAGCATCCATGCACAAGCGCAATGTTGAGCCATAAGAAACCAGCGTCACATCTTTTCCTTCTCGTAAAATTTCAGGAATACCCAATTGCACTTTGAATTCACCCCAATTTTCAGGAACTCGTTCTTTCAATCGATAGCCATTAAGTGATTCAACAACCAATGCAGGTTCGTCAGCGGAAAGTAATGTATTGTAGATTCCAGCAGCTTGTGTCATATTCCGCGGAACGCAAATGTATAATCCACGAAGTGCGTTGATGATCATTCCCATTGGAGAACCAGAATGCCAAACACCTTCCAATCGATGACCGCGCGTACGGATGATGACTGGTGCTTTTTGTCCACCAACTGTTCTCCATTGTAAAGTGGAAAGATCATCACTCATGATCTGCAATCCGTAAAGAAGATAATCGAGGTATTGGATTTCACAAATAGGTCGTAAACCCCGCATGGCCATTCCTATTGCTTGCCCAACAATTGTTGCTTCACGAATTCCAGTATCGAAGACACGAATTTCTCCGTATTTTTTTGCAAGCCTTCTAGACCTTGATTCACACCACCAATAAATCCGACATCCTCCCCGAAGATGACGAGTTCAGGATTATTTTCGAGCAATGAATCAAAATTATCGCGGAGAATTTCTCTTCCATCGCACAATTTTTCTTCTTCACTGTAGGTAGGTTTTATTTCTTTTATGTCAAGCGCTTTTCCACTCTGCAAATTGGAAGCATAACGCTTGTGATTTGCAATTTTGGTTAGCTCTAACCAACTAATAAGATTTGTTCGCGCGATATTATTTTCATTTTTCACAAAACGTAATGCAGTTTTTGCTGCAGTAATAATGTCGCGGCGAAGTGGATCAGTACTTGTTGCAAGATCGTTTCTGATTTTAGAAACAAATACTCCGTTACTGGATTGCTTCGCAAGTTCATCAAGCAAAGCAAGCACTTCAGTCACTTCAATTTTCATTGGAGCAAGAAAAGCATCCCATGCAGTACGTCTGTCATTGCGAACTTTTTCTTTTGCATCTTTTTCCAATTGATCAAGTTCTTCAACGCTTGCAATAGATGATGAAAGAATCCATTCACGGAATTTCTTGATGCAATCGAAATCTTTTTCCCACTGCATTCGTTCCGCTGTCTTGTAACGTTCATGCGAGCCAGAAGTGGAATGGCCCAGTGGTTGATTTACTTCTTCTACGTGAACCAATACTGGAACATGTTCTTCTCTACAAATTTTTGTAGCTTTTTCGTAGGTGTCAAGCAGATGAGCATAATCCCATCCTTTTGTTTTGAAAATTTGGAAGCCTGTATGGTTTTCATTTCGTTGAAAACCGGAAAGCGCTTCTGAAATACTTTCTTTTGTGGTTTGATATTTTTTCGGAACAGAAATTCCATAGCCATCATCCCAAACAGAAACAAGCATTGGGATTTGCATGACAGCAGCAGCATTCATTGTTTCCCAAAATAATCCTTCAGAAGTGGAAGCATCACCAATGGTACCAAAGGCAATTTCATTTCCTTTATCGGAGAATTTTGAAAACTGTAAAGACTGCAATTCTATATTTTGACGATAATGTTTTGATGCGAGTGCAAGTCCGAGCAAGCGTGGCATTTGTGAACCAGTGCAAGAAATATCAGCCGAAGAATTTTTGATTTTTGTAAGATCTTTCCATGAGCCATCTGCGTTCAAGCTGCGTGTTGCAAAATGTCCGTTCATTTGGCGACCCGCTGAAGAAGGTTCTGCTTCTAAATCTGTGTGTGCGTATAGTTGAGCAAACCATTCACGAATAGTGAGATTTTCAGTGGCGAACATGAAAGTCTGATCGCGATAATATCCAGAACGAAAATCACCTTCACGAAATGATTTTGCCATTGCAATCTGTGCAACTTCTTTTCCATCTCCGAAAATTCCGAATTTTGCTTTTCCGGTAAGCACTTCCTTTCTTCCTGTTAAACTAGCTTCACGGCTCTCGTTGGCAATGCGATAATCCTTCAAAATGATGTTTCTGAATTCCTGCAATTTTTCTTTTGAAACAGAAGCGTTTTTCTCGACTACGTTACTCATTTAAATGGCGGTTTTTTGAATTTAACCCGACGGAGGTATTTGCCATAAAATTAATCATTTTACTGGCTAAATGTGGATCTTGGAAGGCTTGTATCGCTACAATAAATAAAAATAATTTTAAGGAAAGTTTGATATTGTTTAATATAAAAAAAAGGGAATCTGTTTTTCAGATTCCCTTTGCAATTTCACAGCTAAAAATTATTCCAGCTAAATTTCCAGAAGATATTATTTTGCTTTTGTTCCTGTAGCTTCTTTTCCATCCTTGCAATTCGCTCCATTGGCGTTTTCTCCCGCACAACATTTTCCATTTTTCTCACATTGTTCGGTTTTTCCCCAACGATCAGTTCCTGCATGACTGAAGATTACACTTCCAAGTACAGTAAATCCAAGTGCGATAATTAATAACCCAACTTTTGGAATCCACCATCCTTTAGGATAAGATTGGCGATCGCCCTCGGTTGCGTGGCTATCGTGATTGTCTGTGTGTGCGTTATTTTCCATGTTGTTGTTGTTTATGCGGATACAAGTATAAAAAAATGTTTTGAGAATATGGAATCAATTTATTAGGCCATAGCGCCAACAGTTCTTAAATAGGAGATGTGTGATTTTAATGCTCTCTGCAAATTCGGATATTCGATTATTGGAACATTGTATTTTTTACAAAGATCCTGAATTACCTTATGAAGGGCAGGGTAGTGGATGTGTGATATTTTCGGAAACAAGTGATGCTCCAATTGAAAGTTCAGTCCGCCTGTCAACCATGAAATGATTCTGGAACGTGTTGCAAAATCAGCGGTAGTTGAGAATTGGTGAATAACCCAAGTTTCCTCCATAATATTTGTTGTTGCATCTGGCATTGGGAAATCAGCATCTTCAACAACGTGTGCCAGTTGAAATACAACAGCCAATACCACACCACAAACCAAGGAAGCAATCAAATATCCAAGAATTGCAGGGCCAATTCCAACCATATACATTGGAAGTAAAAGATAAACGAAAACGTAAACCAATTTTGTAACCCAAAAAATCAAATGCTCCACTAATGTCAGTTTCTTGATTTTGAATCCAGAAATTTTGCCTGTGAAATATTTTGAAAAATCGCGTTGAAAAATCCACCACAACAATGTCAAGGAATAAAGAATTGGGAAATAAATGTGTTGGTATTTATGGAACCAGTATTTTTTCTGGTTCTCGTTTGTACGAATAAATGGCTTGATGTCGATATCATCATCTTGCCCTTCAATGTTCGTGTAGGTATGATGAATGATATTGTGTTTCACTTTCCACATCAGGGAACTTCCTCCCATCATGTTAAGTGTGTATGCCATGATTTCATTCACCCAATGTTTTTGTGAATAGCTTCCGTGTGCTCCATCGTGCATGGCATTAAAACCGATAATTGCAAGATTGATTCCGAATATTGCGCAAAGCAGAAGACTGATCCACGCAGCAGGTTGTATAAAAAGGAGCAACCAATAAGTTGTAACTGCTGTAGCAATTACGATTGCCGTCTTTACATAGAGTTTCCAGTTTCCCGTTGTCTTAATATTTCGAGAGGAAAAATAATCCTCTACGCTTTTCTTAAGGGCAATGGTGAAATCTGTTTGCTTGTTGTTGAAGGATATTTTGGACATTGGCGGTTTTTGATTAATTCTCGTGCACTAAAATTTCCCTTTCGTCTCAATGAAAGTATTGTTGAGGAAAGGGAAAATGATTACAAAAACAACCGTCCTAACAGCAAATACTGATCAGACGGTTGTTTTTAAAAATGGGATAGTGGTGAAATTGCAGTCCTACTAAAGAAATGTAATATCACCTACTAAGATCGCTTAATAGCGGTCTTTTCTGTCAAAGTTTGAAGGTCGCTCCGTTTTTGGGCGGGCTTCATTTACATTGATGTTACGGCCTTTGATATTTGCACCATTTAACTCAGCAATTGCTTTGTTAGCGGCATCATTGTCAGGCATTTCAGCAAATGCAAAGCCTTTGCTACGTTGGGTGAATTTGTCAACAATGATTTTTACAGATGTTACTTCTCCGTATTGGGAAAGCATTCCGAGCAAATCTTCTTCTGTTGTTGCCCAAGCTAGGTTGTTGATGAAAAGGTTCATTTAATTTCGGTCTTTGTTTGTTTGTTTGTTTACTGCAAAGATACATACAAAAAGGCTCAAAGACCTTCACTCTGTGCATTTCGTTAACAACCAAATATTCAAAAAAAAGAAGGCCAGAGCTGCGAAACCTGGCCTTCTGCACACCAAATGCACGAAACAGAACCTTTCCTTCTGCCTAACCTAACCTTCAGAAAGGGTGTTCAACTATAAGACGGAGGAATTGGTAGTTTGTTACTCCTAATTCGTCAGATTTTTGGAAATTTAACATTTGAGTTTAAAAGTTGAGAAGTTGGAAAATTTTTTGATTCTATTTATAAGAAAGTTTTTTCTGAAGAGATTTTATTTTTTTTCAACTTTCATAATTCCAACTTATTATTTAGGATTATCAGAAACTTCCAATCCTGCGCAATCGATGCATTCTAATCCTTTATCTGTCATTTTCCATCTGCGGTCTACCATGTCTTCTTCTAGGGCATTGGAAAGATTATCCACCTCATTCAACATATCACGCATCGTTCCTGAAAGAAAAACAACTTTGTTTTTTGGAACATGCAATTCTATGCGAACCCGCTGCGCTCTCCAATGCTGATTGGCTCCAATGGTGAAATAGGAATTGAAAGTTATTAATGAATCTTTTTGTTGAATTAGATAACTAATTGCTTTCGATCGATCCAATGCTTCTCTTTTTTCTGATCCATAGGAAGAACTGTAAATAATCATTTGTAGACTGTCATTATCAGATGGGACAATTTTCAAATCAGGATATCCGAATTTCACTTCGCTTCCATTTACACTCACCGCTTTCCAACGACGTTCGAAATGATAACGATGATTCCATTTCGAATGATAATCTTCATTGACCATGTCATGATCAATCTTTACATTCAAATAGAGCGTATCCATTTTCGCATTTTTCATTGGGAAATATTCGTGAATGGAAACTTGTTCTGAAAAACCTTTTGACACAGAGACAACTGAATAAGTGCATCCCACAATTCCGATAATCCATAAAACCAAAGCGCTTATTCCGATAATCGTGTCGCTGCGTTTGATTCGAAAAATTAATCGAATGCCTTTGTATATCATCATTACAACTGGAATTCCAAATACCAGTAAAAAAGATGCGATTGCAATTGCATAGTGAAAACTACCAGGGAAAAGACTTTCAATACTATCTCCAAATGCTCTCGGACCGAAATTTGTCAATGAAAATGTTGAAGTGAGAAGACCGATTAAAAAAAGTATTCCTATTATCAGAAGTGCGAATGCAAATATTCTTCCTATGATATGGAAAATACCACTAAAAAAATCTTCGAATCCCCTTCGTACGCTGTTTCTTTTTCTCCAATCGCGCGAATCATCCTTCCACTTTTTTCCATATTGTTTTGCTTCCTGACCAAAGTCTTCCGCTCGTTTTTTTAATCCATCGAATTCTTCCTTCACTGTTTTGCTGATGTTATTTAGATCAACAGGTTCTCTCCGCATTTCGAGCTTTTCGGCTGTTGTTTCAGCTTTTGGAATAATGAGCATCAACAATATGTAAAACAGAATTCCAGTTCCGAATGCAAAAAGGATCAGAACGAATCCAAGACGAATCCAAATCGGATCGAGATCAAAATAATATCCAAGTCCTGAACAAACTCCACCTATTACTCTATCATCCGTATCGCGGTAAAGTCTGCGGCGACGATTTGGGTTACTAGAATGCGAATCTTCATTGGTAGATTTCGTTTCTTCTTTTTCTTCCTTGTCAGAAATCGCATCGGGTTCTCCCATCAACGAAATCACATGATCAACATCGAGCAAGAGCACAACTTGTTTGGATGGTCCAACTCTTTCATTGAGAATTTCGGCAATGCGCGATTCGATGTCGGTCATGATTTCATCGCGACCATCTTCTTCCGAAAAACGGTTCCGAACAGTGCGTAAATAATTTCCGAGTTTCTCGTATGCATCTTCTTCAATATGAAAAATGATGCCGCTGATATTTATGGTGACTGTCTTATTCATCGTTTTGTCGTTTGAAATAATATTCGAATTTTATTTTTTCTTTTTAGTGACTTCATTCACAGAATTGACCAATTCATCCCAAGTAGATTCAAGTTCCCGCAAAAAACGTTCTCCTGTTTCTGTAAGTCGGTAATATTTTCGCGGAGGTCCGGAGGTAGATTCTTCCCAACGATAGGATAACAATTCAAGATTTTTCAAACGCGTAAGAAGTGGATATAATGTTCCTTCCACTACAACGAGTTTTGCTTTTTTCATTCGCTCAATGATTTCTGTCGGATAGGCATCACCTTCTGATAGTGTTGACAGAATGCAGAACTCCAATACACCCTTTCGCATTTGCGCTTTAGTGTTTTCGATGTTTGCTTTTGTATTTTCTATTGTCATTTTTTGTTCCGTGTTTTTCAGAATGTATTCTAGGTCTGTTTTACATTTCGAATTTTAAAACACAAATCCAAACCTGTACGATGCAAAGATATATCTATACTTTAGTACTATGCAAGACATAGTACATGAATAATAGATATCTTATTGAAAATCAATTTAATAAAAATTCGACTAATCAATTAAATGATCTTTTCAGCTACATTTGCCCACCGCTAATCAGGATTATATTTTCGATATGGACTTTTCTCATCAATTACAGCACTTGTGCACCCTTGACGGATTATTGAGTTTGTTGACCTTGACCTTGCTTGAAATCGTTTTGGGAATCGACAATGTAATTTTCATTTCAATTATTGCCGGAAAGGTTCAAGATAAAAAGGAGCGTCAGCGCGCACGGGCAATTGGATTGATATTGGCTTTGCTCATGCGAATCGGCTTGCTTTTTGGAATCACATGGATTATCGGATTGAAGGCGGATCTTTTTACGCTTTTCGGAAATGGATTCAGTGGTCGAGATATTATTTTATTCTGCGGTGGCGTATTTCTTTTGGCGAAAACAACTTCTGAAATTCATGAGAAGATGGAAGAGGCTGATGATTCAGAAGAGGAGAAAAAACAGAAAAGTGCGAAAGTGCTTATGGTTATTCTTCAGATCATGTTAATT
>CAIQQJ010000160.1 GCA_903873905.1 uncultured Flavobacteriales bacterium | reverse complement strand
GTGACAAGTCACGGGTGACGGGTGACGGGTGACGGGTGACGGGTGACGGGTGACGGGTGACGGGTGACGGGTGACGGGTGACGGGTGACGGGTGAAAATTGATGTTTGGTGAAAAATAATTAATCTAGAAACTTCGTGTGTTTTTTCTTTTTTGCGTGAGGGATAGCAGTGAAAAGCCCGGAAGACGATGTGTTGGGTTTTCCACATTGTGGCCACGATGTGGCAAACCCGACACTGCGGCTGAGGACTTGCAACGAATAGCCCGACCGAAGGACACGCCCTAATTAAAAAAAGTGGATGGAAAGAAACGGCAGTTCGCAATCTAAAATAACCTTCGATAAAAATTTTCGTTGGAATTATTCTGACCCAGAAGCAATCACTTTTTTCAAAGCAATCGGCAAGTCACCAAAGCAATATCATCTATAAAAGCCATGTCACCTTTATGAATATTTACTTTTTCAATAATCAATGCATTTAATTCCTGCGGACTGAGTTTTCGGTTGTCCAATGCAATTTGTTGGACACGTTTCAATCCGAAATCCTCCTCTTTTTCATTGGTAGTTTCAACGAGTCCATCGGTGTAACACATCAACAAAGCGCCGTGTGCAACATTCACAATTCCTTCGCGCACTTTCATCAGTTCGTCAAACATTCCTAATCCTGTGCATCCCACTGTCAATAAATTTGCACCGTCGTCATCAATAACCAAAGGCGGATTGTGTCCGGCATTTATATAATGTAACACACGAGTAACCATGTTGTATTTCGCAATGAAGAGCGTGATGAATTTTTCTCCTTTTGCGCTAACGGAAACTTTTGTGTTAAGTTCACGAACCAATTCAGGAAGACTAGGAATGTGATGCAGTAGAATTCTAAGATTCGCTTGGAAATTTGACATCAACAATGCGGCAGGAACACCTTTTCCTGAAACATCGGCGACACAAAACGCAACTTCGTTTTCATTGATTTGAATAAAATCATAATAATCACCGCCTACTTGTTGATGAGGAAGATAAACGGCATCCATAACCATATTTTCATTGGAAGGAAGTTTTTCAGGAAACAACATGCGTTGTACTTCCCATGCCAATTCCAATTCGCGATGCATGGCTGCACGACGCAAATTTTCTTTCGCCAATTTTTTATTTTCAATCGCAACAATAATCAGATTGGTGAGTGTTTGAACAAAAGGAAGATGTTTGATGGATGCACTCATTCCACCTTCCTCTTCATTGATATCGCCAATTAGAACATATGCAAGTGGTTGATCCTTGTGATAAACCGGAATTACAATTTCAAATGATTTGTGAAGCACTCCTTTTGTGGAATCAATATCAATGGTGGAAATTTCCTTGATACCCTTAAATTCTTTTTCAACATTAATTTGACTTACTTCCACATCAACACCAATACTCAAAAGGCAATTCCAAATTTTTCCATCGTGACTAAACAAAACGAGTTTCCCAATTCCGAGTTTTTCGCGAATGATATTTTCAAATATGGTAAGGAGTTCCTTTGTGGAAAAATTATTGTTGATTGCCTTGGTTACTTCCAAAAGCGCATTGAGTTTAAATTCCTTAATGCGGGGTTGACGTGCTCTCATTGGGGTTACTGGATTTCTCTGCCTCATTTAAGCGAATATAAGGATTGCTTTTCTCTATCACCTGGAAATTAGACCAAAGCTTGAAAAGCCACGATTAAACTTGAATCAATAATCTACACGTCAATTTTAATCATTTCAAAAAAAATGCTGAACAGTTTCCCATCCAGCATTTTTAATTATTAATTATTAATCGTTTTATGCTTTCACGCGCTCCATGTAGGAATGTTGTTTCGTATCTACTTTTATTTTATCACCGATATTAATAAAAAGAGGAACGTTTATTTTCGCGCCAGTTTCCAAGGTAGATGGTTTCAAGGTGTTGGTTGCGGTATCGCCTTTCAAGCCTGGTTCGCAATAGGTAACTTCTAATTCTACCGTTGCAGGTGCTTCTGCCGAAATAGGTTCATCACTTTCAAACCAAACTTTCACATCCATTCCTTCTTTGAGATAATTGATACCATCACCAATTGCTTCTTTAGGAAGATAAATCTGTTCGAAAGATTCTTTATCCATTAAAACAATATTGGAATCTTCCGCATAAATGAATTGCAGGTTTTTATATTCCACATAAACGATTTCAACCATTTCGCCAGAACGAAAACGATTTTCAACCAATTTACCATTGCGAAGGTTGCGCATTTTACCTTGGTAAAACGCACGCAAATTTCCTGGTGTACGGTGTTGCCACTCTACAACTTGAACAAGCTCGTTGTTATACTTTAAAAAAGTTCCGAGGCTTACATCTCCTGTATCTGCCATTTTTGCTAGGTATTAATTTTTATTTGTAATTATTTGGGATAGCGAAGATAAGAAAATGAGACTCATGAATAGCCGTATTGACCAATAAAAACGGCATTTTCTCCTCTAAAATGCAGTTTTTATGATCTGCATTTCATTCCAATCAAAATTTCAAAGCTTTTCAATCAATCGCATGGAAAATAATGGAGGATTACTTCTTGAAATTTTCCATTTTCAATTCATTCACGCAGAAAAAATGCTCTTCCTTTACTTGATTTGATGCGACAATTATCGTCCGCCCATTTCCATGTTCACGAATCAAATCACCATACCAATTGCATGCTGCCCGATCAAGATTGGCACATGGTTCATCAAGTAATAACAAGGGCGTGTCGCTTAAAATTGCGAGTAACAAACGCACACGCTGTTTCATCCCGGAGGAAAAATTCTTTATCTGTTTATCCTTTGCATGGGTCAGTTCTGATCGTTCCAAAACACTTTTTTCATTCAAACCATTTTTCCATGATTTGAATTTACCATGAAAGGAAATGGATTCAATCAGTGTAAACTCTTCCATTAGTTCCAAATACGGAGCCGCAATGGTAATGGATTTATAAATTTCTTCTTGGCTAATCTTTTTCCCATTAATGGAATAAACTATTTTCCCTTCTCCTTCCATCAAACTTCCCGAAATTACCTGAAGCAAAGTGGATTTTCCAGAACCATTGGAACCCAAAATTACAGTCGGCTTGTCTGTCTCGAAGGAATGATTTACTCCACGGAAAATCCATTCACGGACAAATTTTTTACCTACGTTTTCTAATTGAATATTCATTGGGAAATAATGTGCACGAATATACGAATTACAGAGGCGAACGAAATATGAATTTGTTCTTTAATGCACCAGTTTTCTATTATAAATCCTCGAAACAAAAATGGGCATGAAGACTGCTGCGATTTTCTCTCCGTCTGTGGCTTTTGCTAAATCACCAGTGATATTCCAATCGTCGTAACTGTTGTTATAATAGGTTGCAAAATCAACTTCCACACTATCCCGTTTCATTGTCCAGTTATCCCAACTTCCATTATACAAAGTTTGAATTGTTACTTTTTCTTTCAGATCATCACCCGAAAGTTCCCACCTGTTCCATGAACTGGTGAGCCATGTTTTCAAATGATATTTTTTTTCTCCAACGGTAATTTCCCAACTGTTCAATTTGTCATTGTATTCGCTATTCACTTCTCCTTGTAAATTCCCAATTGTAAAAGTCCAACGATTTACATCGTTCATTAAATAGCCTTCAAAAGTTCCATTCTCTTTTCCAAGTGTTACTTCCCAATTTTCTATTTTTCCAGTAAACTCAGTTCGAACACGCCCCTCAGGTGCTAAATCTTGAATAGATTGCTTAGGGGAAAAAGAAAAAAGTATGGGCAAAAAGAAAAACAAAAGTTTCATTTCGCTAGCCCTTTATTATAAATGGCTGCAACAAAAACAGGAATAAATGCGGCCGCTGCCTTTACACCATTATTCGCATTATCCAAACTTCCAGAAATATTCCAGTTGTCGTAACTCTTGTTATAGGTTGTACTTATTTTTAAATCACCGGAAGGAATATCCATTTCCCAATTATCCCAGGAACTGGAATAGGTGGTGCTAATTTTTATTGTTGAAGAAAGATCA
The DNA here is from genome assembly GCA_903873905.1 of uncultured Flavobacteriales bacterium. Classification (GTDB taxonomy): domain Bacteria; phylum Bacteroidota; class Bacteroidia; order Palsa-965; family Palsa-965. Next base: position 17,484 of record CAIQQJ010000160.1, on the reverse strand, counting down.
CCTCCACTTAATTCCCAATTATCCCATGATTTGGAATAAGTAGTTTGCAGCTTATACGATTTTCCACCAACGGAAATTTCCCAATTATCAAAACTCGAAGAATAAGTTGTACGGATACTTCCAGAAATGTTTCCGAAATGAATTTCCCAATTGTCCCAGCTGTTGCTGTAGGTGGAACTGATACTTCCACTAGCTCCCACATTGATATTCCATCTGTCCCAACTTTCAGAATAAGTTGTATTCACACTGCCTTGACCTGATACAACAAGTGGGAAAACAAGCGGAAGAATAAAAAGGAGAAATTGTTTTTTCATGGAAAAAAATTGAAAGGTTGAAAGGTTGGAAAGTTGAAAAGTTCAAGATTCTAATTGCAAAAAACATTCCAACTTTCAAACTTGACAACTAAGATATTCCTCTGATAATTCCGTCTTTTGAATTACGGATGAATTCAAGAATCAATTCTCTTTCTTTTGATTCAGGATGTTCTTTTTCAATGATCGCAACGGCATTCGAAACATTGTGTCCGCGCAAATAAAGTGTGCGATAAATATCTTCTACCTGTTGAATCGTTTCATTGGAATATCCACGACGACGCATTCCCAATGTATTGACACCTACATACGCTAATGGCTCACGAGCAGCCTTAATGAATGGAGGGACATTTTTTCTTGAGCCGCATTTCGCAGCAATAAAACTATGTGCACCCACGTGTATAAATTGCACAATACCCACATAGCCTTCGAGAATTGCCCAATCATCAACTGTAACATGGCCAGCAAGCATTACAGAACTTGCGAGAATGACATTATTTCCAACCAAACAATCGTGTGCAATATGTACGGATGACATGAGCAAACAATTCTCACCAACCACCGTTTTCATTCGATCACTTGTACCACGATTCACTGTAACGAATTCACGAATAGTAGTACCATCTCCAATTTCAGCAGTGGTAACTTCACCAGCAAATTTCAAATCTTGCGGAATAGCACCAATAACTGCACTAGGAAATACCCTACACTTTTTTCCAATGCGAGTGCCATTCATCAATACAGCGTGTGGCCCAATCCAAGTGTCATCACCAATTGTAACATCGCCTTCAATAAAGGCAAATGCTTCAATTGTTACATTGTTGCCGATTTGTGCTTTGGGGTCAATATATGCTAGCGGAGAAATCATACTGTTGCGGGTTCAGCTTTTCTAGATTCAACATTTCTTACTTTCACTATTTGCGCCAGCATTTCTGCTTCTGCAACCACTTTATTATTTACATAAGTTCTTCCCTGCATGTGACAAAGTCCGCGACGAATTGGTGTAATCAATTCCAATTTAAAAACGCAAGTATCACCAGGAACAACTTTCTGTTTGAACTTCACGTTGTCCATTTTCAGAAAATAAGTTTGATAATTTTCTGGATCAGGAACAGTTTTCAAACAAAATATTCCGCCTGTTTGTGCCATGGCTTCAACAAGTAAAACACCAGGCATAATCGGCTCATCTGGAAAATGTCCTACTGTCCAAAATTCATTCATGGTAACGTTTTTTACGCCCACAACAAATTCTGAATTAAGTTCTATGATTTTATCTACAAAAAGAAAAGGCTGACGATGAGGAAGAATCGACATGATTCCTTTCACATCCATAACTGCAGGAGCTTCAGGATTGAAAGAAATTTCTTCAGCCTTTTTTGCTTTCGATTTTTTTACGAGGGCTTTTAATTTTTTTGCAAACTCAACATTTCCTGCATGACCCGGACGAGCTGCGAGAATATGAATTTTCATGTGCACGCCAACTAATGCAAGATCACCTACAATATCCAGCAATTTGTGACGAGCAGGTTCATTGTAATAATGAAGTTTTGTATTGTTGAGAACACCGCCACCTTTCACTTCCACATCTGGCTTATTGAAAACTTTGCGAAGATGTGATAAGTGTTCATCTGAAATCGGTTTGTCAACCAATACAATGGCGTTATCCAAATCTCCACCTTTAATCAGATTGTGCTGTAGCAACATTTCTAATTCATGAAGAAAAACAAATGTTCTGCAACGGGAAATATTTTCCTTGAATTCCGAAAGTTTATACATACCCGCGTGCTGCGTTCCTAACACTTCCGAGTTATAATCAACCATTACGGTAACACGAAATTCATCTTGCGGAACGGCAAGCATCTCCACCATTTTGATCGGATCTTCATAAGAGAGAATTTCCTTCAACTCAAAATATTCTCGTTCTGCAGTTTGGTCAACGATACCAACTTTTTCCAACACTTCAATAAATGGATAAGAACTTCCATCCATGATCGGAACTTCAGGAGCATCAAGATCAATCAAAACATTATCAAGATCACAACCTGCCACTGCAGCAAGAACGTGTTCCGTTGTATATACGCGTGCTCCGTTTTGCTCCAATGTGGTTCCACGTGCTGTGTCAACAACATTGTCACAATCTGCATCAATAATTGGTTGTCCTGGCAAATCAACACGACGGAATTTGAAACCGTGATTGTCGGGTGCAGGATGAAAAGTCAATGTTGCAGTTTTGCCCGTATGTAATCCAACACCAGAAATTGAAATCTTGGATTTTATTGTTTTTTGTTTTGTACCCATTTGTATTCGGCGGTTGAATTATTTATTTGCTGATTTTTTTTTCTAAATCATTTACTCTACTTCTTAAATCTGGAAGCGATCGGAAAACCACGTAGGAACGTTTGTAATCGCCGATTCCAAATGCTGGTGACCCTTGAACAATTTCATCATCTGCAACATTATTTCCAACTCCTGATTGCGCTGCAACTTTTGCGCGATCTCCAATTGTTAAATGACCAACCATTCCAACTTGTCCGCCAATCATACAATCACGACCAATTTTTGTACTTCCTGAAATTCCTGTTTGAGAGGCGATCACCGTATTTTCACCAATCTCACAATTGTGACCGACTTGAATTAAATTATCAAGCTTCACACCTCTGCGAATAATTGTTGACCCCAGTGTTGCGCGATCTATCGTTGTATTCGCTCCGATTTCAACGTGATCTTCAAGAATCACATTTCCGATATGAGGAATTTTTACATAATTATTTTCACTGTTCGGTTGGAAACCAAATCCATCTCCGCCAATTATTACTCCGCCTTGTAAAATGCAATCGTTGCCAATTATGCAATCGTGATAAATTTTTACGCCAGAATAGAATATAGAATCACTGCCCACTTTTGAATTATCTCCTAGATAGCAATGCGGATAAATTTTTGTGTTATCGCCAACAACAACATTTTCGCCTATGTACGCGAAGGCACCAATGTAAACGTTCTTGCCCATTTTCGCAGTGGCTGAAACAAATGCTTGCTGCTCAATGCCAGTCTTATTAAGTCGATATTGATTATACGCACCAAGAATTTTTGCGAAAGCGGCACGCGCATCTGCAACACGAATTAAAGTCAATGAAGAACTTAATGTTTGCTCAGGAGAAAAATCATCATTGACAATTACAACACTAGCTTTAGTAGTGTAAATAAATGATGCGTATGCGGGATTTGATAAAAATGCAAGTGACCCCTCAACACCCTCCTCAATTTTTGCAAGTTTTGAAACTGCTACATCGGGGTTGCCTTCAACTTTTCCGCCGACTAAAGCAGCGATTTCTTTTGCCAAAAATTTCATTGGGTAAATTTAGCGAAAATATCGAAGGAAATGGGCCGTGATTTCACCACTTCATCAGGCGATTTATGATTATTTGAAAAAGCGCTGCGACACCTGCCAATCCTGCAAAAATGCAGAGACCTGACAAGATCTGAAAAATCGACGATAGCAGAATTTGGAAAAGTTCATCCTTCATTTGATTTTAGGACGAACGAAAGGGTCAAAAGTTTAAACTTTCTGGAATGATTTTTGGTTTATATTTCACTAAAAATTATCCCATGAAAAATAAAATACGCTCTTTTTCATTACAATTTTTCCTCTTCCTTTTCCTAATTCCCTTTGGAAATATTTCCCATTCACAAATCACTCGAATTTCTATTGCGAATGGAAACTGGAACAATCCTGCCATATGGAGTCCAACTGGTGTTCCAACTTTGGCTGATGATTCTATTATTGTCAATACTGCTGTCACTTTTAACCAGAATATTGCTGACGGACAAGCCATGTTCAGAGTCACGGCCATCGGTTCCTTGATTGACCTCGGAAATGACACCATTGCCCTTGGTGGCGACGATGCAATAATTTCAGGATACATGTCCACGGGGGTTTTGGCTGTCGGAATGACAAATTCCATGAATAATTATGGGACGATTTCAATTTCAAATGAATTGGACCAGAGTGGCATTTTTGTAAATGAAAATACCGGAAAAATTTGTGTGGCTCAATACCTCATAACAAGCGATAATTTCACGAATAATGGCAGCATCTCAACCAACAACTGGACCAATTCCGGTGTGGCTGATGGAAACGGAAAATATTGCATCGCCAACTTTTTCATCAATGCAATGGATGTTATTGGAACATTAGATATTTGTGATGCTACACCAAACACCCCTTTTGACATAAATGCAGGTACAATTGCAGCAACAATTACTTATTGCACCGCAGGTCCATGTGGATTGTGTCCTACTCCTTCAGGAATTGCAAATGAATTTCAAAATGGAATTCCACTTAAAGTATTTCCAAATCCATTTTCAAAAATGACACAACTTGAAATCAATCCTGCTTTCCTGAATTCCAATCTCGATTTGATTTTTGTGATGTATGATGTAACTGGAAAAGAAGTGACGCGAGAAACAATTACCAATTCGCGTCTTCTCATTGAGCGAGGAAATCTTTCAGATGGGATTTATTTCTACAGATTGACTTTGGGTGGAAATGCAATTGCGTCCGGAAAATTAATTGCAGAATAGGATTGTGCAAAATGCTTTTTGCACAAACGAACTATCCACCAAAATCCTGCACACAAACCAAACCATAAATTTTGTGGGGACGAATGGCTGTTCCTATATGTGTGAAATCGTCAGCAAGGATATTTTCCCTATGTCCGAAATCTGCATTATCCTGATCAATTAACAAACGCATAACTATACAAAATGCATTTCCCTTTCCGAAATCACAATTCTCTCCCCAACTTCCAAAACGCTTTTTCACTTTATCATATCGCTCCTCTTGCCCATCATGATTAACAGTGCCAGCTTTTCCGGTTTTTGTTGCGTGATCAGCAGAGGTTACACACAACACGGAATCAACTTGTAATGGAGGAAGTGCCTTTTTTGTTTTGAGCTCTGTCAATAGGGATTGCGCAAAACTGCTGTGATCTTTTGTGGAATCAATATAATTCTGCGCATAGGTTTCTCCAAATAATTTTGGATTCACACGAACGAGATTCGTAAAAAAAATTACATTTTTCTCATCATCAGAAAGCGACTTGATGTTTTTTGCGGTGTTAGCGCTGTCCAATTGGGAAGATCTCCATTTCTCAAATGGATAAGTCTTTTTTACATGCTTGGTAAATGAGAGTGAAGCGACTGCAAATAAGAAAAGCAAAATTACACGAGTCTTCATGCAAGCATTATTAACCGCGGAGTTCCTTTGGATAACAACAGAAATATTTTTTTACCGGCGTTGCCAAAACTGAAATATTGAAAAGATCCGCTGCTTCAGCTATGTCAATTACCTTGCCATTTTTGAATTGAACATTGATGCGAATAGAATCGCTCATGTAAGCTTTGTTTTCCACTGCGCCGGTGAAAACATAATACGGGATTTCCTCTTTTGTCAATCCGAATTTTTTTGCGGCTTTTTTCCGAAGTGCGTCAACATAACTTCCTGCAAAAGGTTTTTGTTGTAACTCAACAGCATAAAGTTTTCGGTTCACTAAATTCTTGCAAAGGAATGAAAGAATTTTATCCTCATGATCTGCCCAAACTTTTATGGCTGTCATGATATCGTAATCGTCGAGTTTTGCAAATGACTCGAGGACTTCAGGTTTATTGAGGAATGCGCTTTTCGAATGTTTTTGATAAAGAAAAAATTTCAACGCTGGTGAGCAAAAAAGTTCCACTTGTTTCTCTGCTAATTCTTTTGCACGCTTCAAAATATTCACCAACAAATGTTCCGCACTCAAAACGGTCTTGTGCAAATACACTTGCCAATACATCAATCGTCTCGCAACCAAAAAATTCTCGATGGAATAAATTCCCTTGTCTTCCACCACCAACTGATCATTCACCACATTGAGCATTTTCACAATACGGTCACTGCTCACAATTCCTTCGGAAACGCCAGTGAAAAAACTGTCCCGTGCCAAATAATCCAATCGATCCAAATCAAGTTGACCTGAAACCAATTGATGCAAAAATTTCTTTTTGTATTTGTCTCGGAAGATTTTTATTGCCAAATCCAATTGTCCTTTGAATTCCAAATTGAGCCGATCCATGAATACAATCGACAAATCCTCGTGATTGATATTGTGAACGATACTTGTTTCGAGCGCATGCGAAAATGGTCCGTGCCCGATATCGTGCAATAGAATTGCGATGGTTGCTCCTTGTGCTTCTTCTTCGGTAACCTCATGCCCTTTCGACCGGATTACATCAATTGCGCCGCGCATCAAATGCATGGCACCCATGGCGTGATGAAAACGTGTATGCAATGCGCCCGGATAAACAAGATTGGTCAATCCCAATTGACGAATGCGACGCAGTCTTTGAAAATAAGGATGCTCGATCAAACTGAAAACCAAATCGGAAGGCACGGTGACAAAACCGTAGACGGGATCGTTGAAGATTTTATGTTTGATGGGAGTCTTCATGTTTTTTTTTGCCACAGCGGCACGGCGGCATAGTTAAATATTAAACGGTTGTCTTAATACACAATTCCTTCATTTGTTTCTCATCAATCACACTTGGTGAATCGATCATCACATCTCTTCCGGAATTGTTTTTAGGGAAGGCAATAAAATCACGAATGGAATCTGCTCCACCGAAAAGTGAACAGAGACGATCGAAACCGAAAGCGATTCCTCCATGTGGCGGTGCTCCAAATTCGAAAGCATTCATCAAAAAACCGAATTGTGCTTGTGCATCTTCAGGAGTGAATCCCAAAACGCCAAACATTTTCGCTTGCAATTCCTTATCGAAAATACGAATGGAACCACCTCCTACTTCCACGCCATTGATCACCATATCATATGCATTCGCACGAACTTCGCCTCGTGTTTTTTCATCATCGAGTTTCGCAATGTCTTCTGGCCAAGGTGCAGTAAATGGATGATGCATCGCGAACCAACGTTTTTCTTCTTCGTTGTATTCCAACAATGGAAAATCAATTACCCACAAACAGGAAAATTTATTTTTATCACGCAATCCCAAACGTGTTCCCATTTCGAGACGCAATTCGGAAAGCGCTTTTCTTGTTTTGTCAATTCCACCAGCCATCAATAAAATCAAATCACCTTTTTCCGCACCAAAAGCAACTATCCACTTTTTCAATTCATCTTCCTTGTAGAATTTATCAACGGAAGATTTTATTGTGCCGTCATCATTGTATCGTGCATACACCAAACCAGTCGCGCCGATTTGTGGACGCTTTACAAATTCCGTGAGTTCATCAATTTGTTTGCGTGTGTAATTCGCACATCCTTTCGCGCAAATCCCAACAACCAATTCTGCATCGTCAAAAACTTTGAATGTGACCTCACCCTCTTTCCCTCTCCCGAGGAGAGGGATGCCTTCCGATTCGTTTTTTAGTTCTACGAATTTCATTTCGAATCTTGTATCGGGTTTATCATTGCCATAATATTTTGCGGCATCGGCATACGACATGTGTGGTAATTTTCCAATGTCAACTCCTTTTACTGTTTTGAACAAGGAAGCAATCAATCCTTCAAACGTGTCGAGAATATCTTTTCGTTCAACGAAACTCATTTCACAATCGATCTGTGTGAATTCCGGCTGACGATCGGCACGCAAATCTTCATCGCGGAAACATTTTACGATTTGATAGTAGCGATCAAAACCAGCCACCATCAACAACTGCTTGAATGTTTGTGGTGATTGTGGCAATGCATAAAACTGTCCTGCATTCATTCGAGAAGGAACAACAAAATCGCGCGCACCTTCAGGTGTGGATTTAATCAACACCGGTGTTTCCACTTCGATAAATTCTTCAAGATTCAGATAAGCACGAGTAGCTTGCGCAACTTTGTGACGGAGAATAATACTTTCACGAACAGGAGTACGGCGCAAATCGAGATAACGATATTTCATTCGCAATTCATCACCACCATCCGTATTGTCTTCAATGGTAAATGGCGGTGTTTTAGAAACATTCAGGATTTTAATTTCATTCACAACAATCTCAACATCACCCGTTGGCATTTTCGGATTTTTCGCAGAACGTTCATTTACAATTCCCACAACTTGAATCACATATTCACGTCCAAGTTTTCTTGCTTCCTCCGCAAGATTTGCATTGATAGCAACATTAAAAGCAAGTTGTGTTAAACCATAACGATCGCGCAAATCAATAAAAGTCAATCCGCCGAAATCGCGTGAAGTTTGAACCCAACCAGCGAGTGTGACATTTTTACCAACATCAGAAAGGCGTAATTCGCCGCAAGTGTGTGAACGAAGCATAAATAGGGTGATTTTAGAGAAAGCGAAGTTACGAAAGAGTTGTGAGTTCGGAGTGTTGAGTTCGGAGTATACTGTTTATGCTTTTCCCATTTGCAAATTGTCAGATATTGATTGACTTTTCAACCTTAAAACTTTCTAACTTTCCAACTTATATGGAATTGACAATTTTCTCCGACGAACATTACATGCGTGAAGCATTGAAAGAGGCTCAAAAGGCTTTTGATGATGATGAGGTTCCTGTTGGAGCGGTTATCGTTTGCGAGAATCGAATCATTGCGAGGGCGCATAATTTGACTGAGAAATTGACAGATGTCACTGCTCATGCAGAAATGCAGGCGATTACTTCGGCGGCTAATTTTCTAAATGGAAAATATTTGAATGAGTGTACCCTATATGTTACGCTCGAGCCTTGCGTGATGTGTGCGGGAGCTTTGCATTGGTCGCAGATCAAGAAAATTGTTTTTGGTGCGAAGGATCCAAAGCGTGGCTATTTGCGATTGGAGAAAAATATTTTACATCCGAAAACGGAAGTCGTCGGTGGATTGTTGGAGGAAGAAAGCTCTACTTTATTGAAGACTTTTTTTCAGAAGAAAAGATAGAACTTCCGCTTGCTCGAGCGAAGTCGAGAGCGCTAATAATTGAAATCTTGCATTCGAAATGATATTTTTTTGAAGATGCGAATTGAATTTCATTCAACAAGCGAAATCTTTGTCACATTTGGTTCTCGACTTCGCTCGAACAGGCTTCAATAACTAAATTCTAATCGTCGCTCCCAATTTTTCAGCGTACACTTTCGTCAACTTCTCCATAATTTTTTCGATCTGCACATCAGTTAATGTTGCTTCGAAATTCTGCAGGATGAAACTAACGGCGTAGGATTTTTTATCGTTGCCCAATTTTTCACCTTCGTAAACGTCGAATAGATTCACTTCGAGCAAGAGATTTTTTTCTGTTTGCCAAGCAAGTTCTTCCACTTCTTTGTACGAAACTTTTTTGTCAATCACCAAAGCTAAATCACGACGTACACTTGGGAATTTTGGAACTTCTGTGAAACGAATTTCTTTGGAAGTACCCACAAGATTCAAGACTGCATCCCAATCGAAATCGGCGTAAAATACTTCACCGGAAATATCAAGTGCCTTGAGAATATTTTTTGCGACGAGTCCAAAACGTGCGACTTCCTTTTTGCGAACAACAACTTTCATTGCTTCCGAAAATTCTGTTGCCTCAACAAGATCCATTTTCGCTTCTGAAAATCCAAGGCGATTCAGGATTTGCTGAACACTCGCTTTCAAATCAAAGAAACTGACTTTTTCAGCAGATGCTTTCCAAGATTCTGGTTGCAATCTTCCCGTCATGAAAATTGCGCAACGTTGTAATTCGATGTAAGGCCACTTTCCTTCTTCAACGTTTGCTTTCTTTAAATATGTCTTCCCGAATTCATACAAACGCAAATCAGAATTTTTACGTTTTTGATTATAGGAAATCGTTTCCAATCCACCGAATAACAATGATCGGCGCATAATTCCCAAATCAGAACTTAATGGATTCAGAATATTCACATTGCTTGCTGCATCTGTTTTGATCAAATCGTAATAGGCAGCTTTTGTCAATGAATTATTCAGGATTTCCTGAAACCCATTGGAGGAAAGCAAATCGGAACAAATTTCACGCAATTTTTCAGGATCAGGTTTTGGGGCAAATGAAAGTGAAGAATGCACACGATCAGGAAAACCGATATTGTTATATCCGTAAATTCTCAAAACTTCTTCCACCACATCAGCAGGTCGAGTAACGTCAACTTTAAAAGGGGGAACGGAAAGTAATAATGCGTCCTTTCCTTCTGAAGAAATATTGATTCCCAATGCATGAAGAATTTTCTTGATGGTGTTGCTTTCGATTTTTTTGCCAATCAAAACATCACATTGATCAAACGCAAAAGCAATTTCTTTCGGCTCAACCTTTATCGGATAAATATCGACCAACTTTCCAGCCACTTCTCCATTTGCAATTTCCTGCAACAATTTTGCAGCACGCTGTAAGGCGTAAACTGTAATTTCAGGATCTGCTCCTCTTTCAAAACGAAAAGAGGAATCAGTTTTCAAAGCATGGAACTTGGAAGTCTTGCGCACGTGCACAGGCTCAAAACTTGCGCTTTCAAGAAAAATATTTTTTGTGGTTTCAGAAACACCTGAATTCATTCCGCCGAAAACTCCTGCAATGCACATCGGTTTTTCATAATCACAAATCATCAAATCGTTTTCAGAAAGTCTTCGTTCTGTGCCATCGAGTGTAACAAACTTTGTTTCCTTCGCCACTTTCTGAACAATGACTTTTTTGCCTGCAATTTTATCCGCGTCAAATGCATGAAGCGGTTGTCCCAATTCATGCAAAACATAATTCGTAACATCAACCACATTATTAATTGGACGCAAACCAATTGCTTTCAATCGATTCTGTAACCAATCGGGAGAATCTTTCACTTCCAATCCCTTAATGAAAATTCCAGAATAACGAATGCAGGCTTCTGGGTTCATTAACTCAACTTCTATAGGAGATTCATTCAAATCATCAGCAAAAGCGTTGGCTGGAGGAAGTTGCGCCGCATGATGTTCGGCTGCTGGATTTTTTTGTAATTCATCTGCCAATAAAACAGCAGATAAATCTCTCGCCACGCCAAAATGAGAAGCAGCATCTGCACGATTTGGTGTCAATCCAATTTCAAACACATGATCATTACTGATTCCAAAATATTCCGCAGCAGGAGTTCCAACTTTTGCATTGGTATCGAGAATCATAATGCCATCATGCGATTCGCCCAACCCAATTTCATCTTCCGCACAAATCATCCCTTCAGAAAGTTCACCTCTTATTTTTGATTTCTTTATTTCAAAAGCTTCTCCAGAAATTGGATGAACTGTTGTTCCAACTGTTGCAACAATCACTTTCTGTCCAGCTTCTACATTCGGTGCGCCACAAACAATGCTCAACAATTCCACTCCTCCAACATCCACTTTTGTCAATGAAAGTTTATCCGCATTGGGATGTTTCACTTTTTCCTTCACTTCTCCAACGACAAGTCCACGCAAACCACCTGGAACGGATTCGAAATTTTCAATCGATTCCACTTCCAATCCGCATCCCGTTAATTTTTCACCTATTAGTTGAGGAGAAAGTTCCGTTTTAAGATAATCATTGAGCCAGTTGAGAGAAATTTTCATGGTGCAAAAATAGGTAATTAAGTTAATTGGGGTAATTGAAGTATTGAGGGATTTTAAAACAAAAAAACAGTTTGGTGCCTCTAACACTATTCCCTAATTACCCCATCACTTAATCACCCAATTACCTAACCACACAAATTCCTTTCCTTCCTGTATCTTTGCCGCCATATGTTTAACGCAGATACATTTCGCAAATACAATCTCATTGTAGGCTGGGCAGTTTTTGTTTTTGCTGCAATTATTTATTGTCTAACAATTGAGCCCACAGCAAGTTTCTGGGATTGCGGAGAATATATAGCATGCTCCTACGGCTTGGAAGCTGGCCATCCGCCAGGCGCACCATTTTTTCTTTTAGTCTCCAATTTCTTTTCGCTTTTTTCATTTGGTAACAGAGAACATGTTGCAGCTTGCATCAATTCGATGTCAGCTTTAGCCAGTGCATTTACGGCATTGTTTCTTTTCTGGAGTATCACGCATCTCACGAAAAAAGTTTTGTTGAAGGCGGAAGAGGATTTTTCGAAAATAAAATTCATTATCATTTTAACTGCCGGTGCTGTTGGTGCTTTGTCTTATGCCTTTACCGATTCAGCTTGGTTTTCAGCAGAAGAAGGTGAAGTGTATGCATTGTCTTCTCTTTTTACTGCTCTTGTTTTCTGGGCCATGCTCAAATGGGAAAATGTCGCGGATGAACCTCATAGTGATCGTTGGTTAATTCTCATTGCTTATCTCATGGGACTTTCAATTGGTGTTCACCTGTTGAATTTGCTGACAATTCCAGCAATGGTTTTCATCTGGTATTTCCGCAAAAAGAAAGTTTCTGTCTGGGGATTAATCATCACTTCTGTTGTTGCCCTTGCTCTTCTTGGTGGAATTCAAGATTTCATCATTCCCGGAATTGTAAGTCTTGCAGGTAAAACAGAATTGTTCTTTGTAAACAAACTTGGATTCGGATTTAATAGCGGAACCATTTTCTATTTCGTAATGATTATCCTTCTCATAACACTTGGATTATTCATTTCCCATCGCAAAAAAATAATTTGGCTCAACACTGCAATACTTTGTTTTACTGTTTTACTCATTGGCTATTCCAGTTTTTTCGTGCTTGTCATTCGTGCACAAGCAGGCACTCCCATTAATGAAGACAATCCTTCGAATGCAATTTCAATGCTTGCCTATCTGAATCGTGAACAATATGGTGATTGGCCATTGCTGTACGGACAGAGTTACAACACTCCATTGGATCCCGTAACTCCATATACCGATGGTGAACCTGTTTATGTGAAGGATGCAAAAAGCAAAAAATATATTGTCAGTAATGCGCGAAAACAAACAGAAGCAAATTACGATAAGCGTGGATGTTCATTTTTCCCTCGCATGTATAGTTCTTCACACGGACAAGCGTATAATTCATGGGTGAGTGTCAAAGGTGATTCAACTGTTTTTACTGATCCAAATGGAAAAGTCACTAGCACTGCAACCATTCCTTCACTCGCAGATAACATTCAGTATTTCCTGACCTACCAATGTGGATGGATGTATGCACGCTATTTTGCATGGAATTTCATTGGCAGGCAAAATGATCATCTCGGTTATGGAAATGATGTGGAAGGAAATGTGTTAACCGGAATGCCCTACTTAGATGATGTGCGACTTGGAAAACAGAATTTGCTTCCCGCAATTCAACGCGACAATAAAGCAAGAAATTGTTATTATTTAATTCCACTGCTACTTGGAATTTTCGGAATGGCTTGGCAATTTAAAAATTCCAAAAATGAAGCCGCCGTAACAACATTGCTTTTTGTTTTTACCGGATTTGCCATTGTATTTTATCTCAACCAAACGCCATGGCAACCGCGCGAACGTGACTATGCCTATGTGGGATCATTCTATGCATTTTCAATTTGGATTGGACTTGGAGTAATTTCCATTTTCAAATTTTTCTCCAGTATAAAAAAATCTGTTCTCGCTGTTTCAATTGCAATGGTTTGTAGTATTGCTTCACCAATGATTCTCCTTGCACAAAATTGGGATGATCACAATCGTACAGGAAGAACGGTTGCGAATGACGTTGCGATTAATTTTCTTAATTCTTGCGAGCCCAATGCAATTCTATTTACATATGCAGATAATGACACATTCCCACTCTGGTACGCGCAAGAAGTTTTGGGAATTCGTAGAGATGTAAGAATTGTTTGCATTTCCCTTTTCAGAAGCGATTGGTATATCGATCAAATGAAAAAACAACAATACAATTCTGATCCTCTACCAATCACGATGAACAGTTGGGATTATCGTGATGGAACGCGTGATTATTTGAATATTTTCGAAGACACACAAGACACTTTGGATCTCGCAAAAATGGTAAGTCTTTTCACTTCAGAAAAATTCAGCGACAAATTTGTCAGTTCATATGGCGACACGTTGAATTATATTCCTACACGCAATGCGAAGTTGAAAGTCGATAAAGATGAATTTCTGAAAACGAATTCTCTTTCCAATTTGCGCAAAAATGCCATTGAAGACACCATCTATTTCCGTTTGCGTGGAAATTATATCATGAAAGACCAGATTGCAATTCTTGATATTCTCGCTCACAACAATTGGAAACGGCCAGTGTATTTCGCAGTAAACATGCCAGGAAATAGTTATGCTGGACTCGATGATTATTTGCAATTGGAAGGTCTTGCCTATCGAATGGTCCCAGTAAAAAATAATCGTCAGGATAAAAGTCTTGCTGCTCGACCGCAAGTTCAATTGGAAAAATCCTATAATCTTGTGATGAACACATTTGCATATGGCGGATTGAAAAATCCAAAAGTTTACGCCGATGAAACATCCTCACGAATGTTTGCTGATCCAATGCGATTTACTTGTTCCGTTCTGGCAAATGCATTGGCGGAAACAGGAAAGAAAAAAGAAGCCATTGATGTAATTAAAAAATGCACAACAGAAATTCCTGCTACACAAATTGCCCCTGACAATGCTTGGCTTGATTTGATCAACGCCGCTTATATCGCCGATGATAAAGAATTAGCAGCAGATCTTTCACGAATTTCCTTCCTGAATTATTTCAACACCTATCGTTGGTATGCCTCCTTCAGCAACAACAGAATCCCAGGAGATATTTCCGATATGCGCAGTGGCATGTTTTCACTTGTTGAAATGGCGAATGTTTATGGCGCAACAGATTTGGAAAAAGAATTTTTGGCGCAGATGAATCTGATTGGCGTGAAGATGCCAAAAGCTGAGCCTCCGCAACCTGTTGATGATTCTGTTCCGGATACCTTGTTGGATACGGTGAAATAATTTCAGGGAACTTTTTTTGGCAGACTGAGTGTTTTTTTATTTGTCAGACTTTGAAACTTTCCCGTACCTCGAAAACTCAGTCTGACAAATAAGAAAAATGTATCGAAGGCTAACAAAAAATCTGTGGCTACGAAATCCTTCCCCAATTCACGGAACTTTTCTGTTCTCTTTTCATCTCTTGCAACAAGGCTGCATGAACCGATTTTCCCAGTGTAGGATCGTCATCCAAAATTTCCGCAGCTACTCCTCGTGCATGTTGCAGAATGATGGCGTCCTTTGTTATATCCGCCAAACGCAATCCGAGTAAACCACTTTGCTGTGTTCCTTCCAAATCTCCTGGACCACGTAATTTCAAATCCACTTCTGCAATTTCAAATCCATCATTCGTTCGCACCATGGTATCCATTCGCAATTTGGAATCTTTTCCGAGTTTTGCTCCTGTCATCAAAATGCAAAATGATTGTTCTGCTCCCCTTCCCACGCGACCACGCAATTGATGCAATTGTGACAATCCAAATCGTTCTGCACTTTCAATAATCATCACACTTGCATTTGGAACATTCACACCCACTTCAATTACTGTTGTTGCCACCATGATGTTGGTTTCACCTTTCACAAAACGCTGCATCTCGAAATTTTTATCGGCAGGTTTCATTTGTCCGTGAACAATACTCACTTTGAATTCTGGCAATGGGAAAGCGCGTGAAATGCTTTCGTATCCATCCATCAGATTTTTATAATCCATTGTTTTGCTTTCATCAATCAAGGGATACACAACATAAATTTGTCGTCCTGCTGCAATCTGTTCTTTCATGAAACCGAAAACGCGTAAACGTTGCGAATCATAATAATGAACGGTCTTGATCTGTTTTCTTCCCGGTGGCATTTCATCAATGATGGAAGAATCCAAATCACCATAAAGTGTCATCGCTAAGGTGCGAGGAATTGGCGTTGCCGTCATTACAAGAATGTGCGGGGGATTGGAATTTTTTCTCCACAATTTCGAACGTTGCTCCACACCAAAACGATGTTGTTCATCAATGACAACCAATCCCAAATTCTTGAATTGCACTTCATCTTCAATCAGCGCATGTGTGCCAATGAGAATATGCATTTCACCAGCGCGCAAGGCTTCATGCAAAATTCTCCTGTCTTTCGTTTTTGTATTTCCAGTTAGCAAACCAACATGAACAGGCATGTCTTGCAATAACTCTCTCAGTGAATTAAAATGTTGCACGGCAAGAATTTCTGTTGGCGCCATCAAGCAAGCTTGAAAACCATTGTCATTCGCAAGCAACATGCACATCAATGCCACAATTGTTTTTCCACTGCCAACATCACCTTGCAACAAACGATTCATTTGTTTGCCGCTTCCCATATCCTGCCGAATTTCCTTGATCACGCGTTTCTGCGCATTCGTCAAGGGGAATGGGAGATAATCCTTGAAAAAAGAATTGAATTTTTCTCCCACTGTGTCAAAAACCCAACCCCTCACATTTTCCTGACGCATCATTTTCACGCGCAACAAACGCAATTGAATATGAAGAAATTCCTCAAACTTGATTCGCGCTTCAGCACGTTGTTGAATTTGAGGATTCGATGGAAAATGAATTTGTCTTAATGATTCTTCTTTCGAAAGTAATTTTAAATTGGAAATTGTTTTTTCAGGAAGTGTTTCTTCAATTTGCTTGTCAATCATCAACGAAAGTGTCTTCTGCAATTTCATGATGCCTTTCGAATCCAATCCTTTCATCTTCGAACGTTCCGAAGAGGAATACATCGGTTGCAAAGCGCTCGCACGTTTCAAATTATCTTCCGTCACTTCTTCCGTTTCCGGATGCGCAATATTTATTTTTCCATTGTAAACAGTCGGTTTTCCGAATACAACATATTCCAATCCCGGTTTATATTTTCCCTGCAACCATTTCAATCCTGCAAACCAAACAAGTTCAACACTTCCATTTGCATCCACCAATTGCGCTGTCATTCGCATACTTTTTCCCTGACCGGAAGTTTTCAATCCAAGAATTTGTCCGCGCAATTGCACATAAGGAAGATCACCCGAAATTTCTGTTGTTTTATAAAACCTTGTGCGATCCACATAACGATACGGATACCAGCGCAGCAAATCACCGAAGGAAAGAATGTCGAACTCCTGCTTGAGAAGTTTCGCACGTTCTGGTCCAACGCCTTTGAGATATTCTATTGGTGTCTCGAGAAAATTATTTGCCACTGAACAAATGTACGATTTACGAATTACGCATTTTGCCTGCCTCCTGCCGCTTTTTTTCCTGTCTCCTTTTTATTCGGGCGTGACCCCAATCCCAACAATGCTG
>CAIQQJ010000159.1 GCA_903873905.1 uncultured Flavobacteriales bacterium | reverse complement strand
GTAATTACTCTTGGTTTTCCCGCCAAAATAATTTTCGGTTTTCCTGCAAGTACAATGTTTGTATTTGTGGGAACAACTTTTGGATTTCCGGCTTTTACAATTTCCGGTTTGCCTGCAAGTATTGCTTTGGGTTCTTGTACACTGTCTTTGGGAACCAGATAGCCTTTTGCTTCCACCACCTTTGGTGCAAATGTTTTTGGGAGCGGTTGAGTGGATTGTTGGTTGCAAGAAATAGCAAACAAAATTAGAATAGAAATGAACAGTGTTTTTTTCATTTGCTTTTTTGCTAATCAGACTGGCAATGATTTCCTCATTTCCTAGAAGATCACTAAATCTAGAGTGCACTTCCAAGCGGGCGAATTGTCTTGCAAATTAATAGACTTAGGCCTTATAAAAACAAGTTCCAGATTTTTATTTGAATTTATTTTTAGGTTTCCAAAATTTGGAATATTTAAATGCTCAATTAGATACAGGCATCAAATTAATTGTAATTTTCTTTGAAAACGGGTGTTTTCATATGACAATTTTCTTTTCAGCTCCTACTCCAACACATCACTTACAACGAAACATAAATTAAATAACACTTTACTCAATTCCATTTACAACACCACACAAAATCCCCAAATCTTGAAAGAACAAGTTCTACAATGTGGCACCAGCCTCCACAAAATAAAAAATGGTGGTGTAAACGTAGTTGTTTTATAGAACAACCTATATTTTTTATGTCCATGTTTGGATAAACAGAAAATAAAATTCCTATTGCGTTTTTTTAAACTTTTTGCGAACGCAATAAACTCGAACTGAAAAAAGCAGGAAGTGGACAATAAGGAGAAATGAATAATCGCCCTTTTCACTTTTGCCGCTACTGAAATTTAAACTTGCAGCGAGTATCCCCAAGTAAATATTGGATTAACAAAAAATAAATTCTATATCCGAGATTTGTTTTTTGAATGCTATTTTTTCTATTTTAGCAGCACAAGCTTTACACCCCATTTTATCAAACATCTGTCACCAACTACTAAATTGGATTCCTGCTTAGGTTGTGGACTCGATGTCATTTTTATATACTCATTACATATTATTAATCAAACAAATCGTGATCATGAAGAAGGTTTACAAAAATATTCTTGCATACATGATCTCAAGTGCAAGCCTCTCGCTTGCTAAACAACCACATTTGAATTACCAAAATTAGCACGACCACTTTTTTATCTTTCATTCAGCAAAAAAAACAATCAAAAACCAACCCCTTATGAAAAAGAAAATTTCTACGCTTCTTATTTTATTGCTCTGTTCAGTATCTGCAATTTACTCCCAGGTTACATTTTCTGGACCAAGCTTTGTTTGTGCATACAATCCAACCCACGGTGATTTTATGGATGACGCAACAGATGCATCTGGAAAACTTTGGGTTATCCCTGATTACACAACTAATACAGTTTATGAATATACTTCGATGGCAAATTTGTTGACGAATACAATAAATACGACTTATACCCTGCCCTTCAGTTTTGCAGGAACTGGACATATTGTTTGGGGTGGTAATTTGTATTACAACAAATACAACACCAATGAAATGATCAAATACAATTTGGCGACACACACTGTGTTACTGGATGTTGCATTGCCTAATGCTGGTACAATGAATACCTATTGTTACAATTGGGGTGGCTACAGCGATATTGATTTTGCTGTGGATGAATCGGGCTTGTGGGTGATGTATTCCACCGCAGCCAATACTGGCAAATTGGTAGTGAGTAAATTGAATTCTTCAACATTGGCTGTTACCAATACTTGGAACACTAACTCTGAACCAAAAAACCAAATGGGCAATGCCATTGTCATAAATGGAATTGTGTATTGTGTAGATGATTATGGCATAATTAATCAAACCGTGAATTATACATACAACACAGGCACTTCCACTGGTGCCGCCGCATCTATTCCTTGGACAAATGGGAACAGTTACATGACAAGTCTGCAATATAATCCTGTAACACATATTTTGTATGAATGGAACAATGCCAATCTTTATACACATAATGTTTTGGGACTGAATACCATTAGTAACACAGTCGGTGCAGGTCCGTATTGTGCAGGTGCAAGTGTCAATGTCCCTTTCTCACTTGTTGGCACTTTTAATGGTGGAAATATTTTCACGGCGCAACTCAGTGATGCAAGCGGAAGCTTTGTAAGTCCAGTAAACATTGGATCACTCACCAGTACAACCACAGGAACCATCGTCGGTACAATTCCATCCAATACAACAACCTCTTCACTCTATAGAATAAGAGTGATCGCCTCAAATCCAGTAACAACAGGCGCTGACAACGGAGTAAATATTACCATCAATGCTTTACCTACAGTAGTTGCAAATTCAACAGCTGCTGCAGTATGTTCTGGAAGCAGCGTGACACTAACTGGAAGTGGTGCATCAACGTACGCATGGTCTGGTGGCGTAACGAATGCTGTTTCATTTGTTCCGCTTTCAACATTGACATATACTGTTACAGGAACAAGTTCTGCAGGTTGCACCAATACGGCAACAACAACTGTAACGGTAAATCCACCACCAACAGTTACTGCCAACAGTACAGCAGCAGCGGTTTGTGTTGGAAATTCTGTAACACTTACAGGTGGTGGTGCATCAACTTACACATGGTCAGGTGGTGTAACAAATGGAGTTGCATTTGTTCCTGTTTCAACATTTACCTACACAGTCACAGGAATAGGTGTTAATGGTTGTACAAATACTGCAACAACAACAGTAACAGTTAATCCATTTCCAACAGTGGTAGCCAACAGTACAGCTGCCGCAGTTTGTACTGGAAGCAGCGTTACCCTTTCAGGAAGCGGTGCATCAACGTACGTATGGTCAGGTGGTGTAACAAATGCAGTTTCTTTTGTACCCGTTTCAACATTGACATACACGGTTACAGGAACAAGTGCTGCTGGTTGCACCAATACGGCAACGACAACTGTAACGGTAAATTCACTCCCTACAGTTACAGCGAATTCAACTGCAGCTTCAGTTTGTGCAGGAAATGCTGTAACACTTACAGGTGGAGGTGCTTCAACTTATTCTTGGACTGGCGGCGCTACGGATGCAGTTTCTTTTGTTCCGCTTTCAACATTGACATATACAGTAACAGGAACAGGTGCAAATGGATGCACAAATACAGCCACAACAACTGTAACAGTGAATCCACTTCCTACAGTTACAGCAAATAGCACAGCAGCTTCAGTTTGCGCAGGAACAAGTGCAACACTCACAGGTGGTGGTGCTTCAACTTACGCATGGTCTGGTGGAGTAACAAATGCAGTTTCATTTGTTCCCGTCGCAACATTGACCTACACGGTAACAGGAACTGGTGCTAATGGTTGTACCAATACGGCAACAACAACTGTAACAGTGAATCCACTACCAACTGTAATAGGAACTGCAACAACAACGACAGCATGTTTGCCAGACGCATCAATTGCATTGACAGGAGCACCTGCTGGTGGAACATGGAGTGGCTCTGGTGTAACAGCGTCAACCTTCTCACCAGCCACAGCAGGAGTTGGAGCACAAACAGCAAGCTACAACTACACAGATGCAAATGGATGTTCTGCAGTTGCGACAGTTGTAATTACTGTGAATGCATGTACTGGTATTGTAGATCAAAATTTGTCAAATGGAATCAGCATTTTCCCAAATCCTAACAATGGAACATTCAACATAGCTGTTGATGCTAACGTTGGTGATCTTACTCTTATAGTAACAGATATGCAGGGACGAGTTGTATATTCTTCACTCGAGAATAACGTTCTTTCCGGATTTGTAAAACAGATTAGTCTTGATACGCAAGCATCAGGATTGTATCTCTTGCACATCATTGCAAATGGAGAACAGAAAACACAGAAAATTTCAGTTCAGAAATAAATTGCAATAATTGAAATTGAAAAGCGGAAGATGAATAGTCTTCCGCTTTTTTTTATTGGAAATGGCGGACGAGGTTGTGGGAGAAATTTAATGGGTGGATGTAAAAATATAACGTAAAATAAAAAAAACACTTTATCTAATTCCATTTAACATATCCATCAAAACTTCCAAATCTTGAAAGCATAAATTCGCCAATAAGCTACCAGCCTCCACAAAACAAAAAGCCACACAAAATTTGTGTGGTTTTTTACGAAGAAGTAAATGGCGATGTAAACGTAGTTGATTTTCCTACTAATCAATTATTCAATTTACAAAGCAAAGCAATAGTTTATGTACGGTTTTAAAAAACAATACGTCGACAGGTCTTTGCCAATCAATCCTCTTCCTAAAAAATAGAATTTCAAATCAAATCGTGTGTCCATTTCAGGCACACGATTTGTTCTATTGAAAAGAATCGCTTTCGATTTTTTTTAGCAATAAAGAAGCGTAGAAATGAGCTATCGAATTTTGCCCGTTTTCATACAACCGTTTTCTTGAGTTGGTCAATGAGCATTTGTTTCGCTCTGTCAAAAATGCTTTGAAGTCTGCAATGTCCAAGCTAAAGTCAGGAATTAGTTGGTTTACTTTATCAATGTTGCTTTGTTTTATCCAATCCTTTAATGGAGTGTCAAGTTTAGATTGGTTTAAAGTTCCATTCAGTAATTGAAGATTTAAGATACTGTTCCAATTTAATGGGTCAGTCAGGCGTGATCCGTATTTCGATTTTGCAATCAGCAAAGTGAATTTCACCAATCACCAAACTTGATTCAACTTGATGATTGGTGAAAAATTATTTATTGCATAGTGATAGCATAAGTATAACCTCCACATGTCGCAATTGCCTGATCATCGCAATTGCCATTGCCATAATCCAAAGTGATGACAGGAATATTTGGTTCAGTAATATCGACTTTACCACTTTCAACCCAAGCACAAGCTATTGCCACTTGCAATGCCTCTGTTATGTTCAATGTATAATTGACATTGTCGGTGGTGGTTCCACTTCCAGTTCCAGTAACTAAATAAACATCATCCATTAAATCAAGCAACGTATTGTCACCAACAATCCACTCTCGTTGCTGATGGGAATTATAAACTGTTACGCCATCCGGACTGTAAAGATTTCCATTCAGGATAATTACATCAAACACATAATGACCAACTGAATTTTTTCCAGCATTGTTGATTGTTTCAGTTCCTGTAATCAATCGATTGTTCACATGATAATCATTAAAAGAAATTGTGGTCACTGAACCTGAATCAATGTAAGGAGCAGTTAGGTGCGCAAGAATTTGTCCGCTTCTTACTACTCCATCACTTCCAGTATTAGATGTTCCAAAATCAATAACAACATCTTTTGGATAGGTGGTAAGATCGTTTGGCGTAATGGTTATGATTACACTTGAATGAGTTGATCGCAAGCCATTTTGATGGATCACCAAATCCACTTGTTGAAAAGCATCTGCAAATGCACCTTGAATGGAAGCATTTTCAAGAGCAACTTTTCCTGCTTGATTCATTGGCGAAATGGGATTCGTTGGATTGGGTAAAGGATTTGTTTCTTTCTTGCATCCAACATACATAATACTTGCTGAGCAAACGATTATGCAAATGAAAAATAATTTTACCGTTTTCATTTTTTTAGTTTTAAAAAAATTAGACATTCCTTTTTTTGTGACGATATTTTTTTGAGGTCACGAAGACCTTTTACCAATTTTTCTTTTGAATTGAAGTGTTTTTGAAAGGTGTTCTACCTATCGAACGCATCCTTTGAAAGAATATTTTTTTATCCAATCCATTTTTCCGGAAAACAAGGTGAAGAGCAAGAATGTTTAGGTAAAGGTTTTGTTTGAATATTTTAATTTCGAATATTTTTCAAAAACAAATTGAATTGCTTTTCAACAAAATGTGTGTTTGAATTAGCTCTTCACAGACACGATGCAATTTTTCATTCATGAAGCTCATAACCGAAAATTTGTGTGAAATTTTACGGGGCAATTCAAAAAACACAAATAATAAAGCCTTCTCTTCAACAATATTCATCCTCACCTTTTTTTATCCTAAATAAGAACACCTGACGCTGAGAATTGTGCTAGTGAATAAAAAACAACGATTCATCTTTAGCAAGAATAATTCGAATGCACATGAATCTCAATTTATATTAAGCGTAATTTTAAATACGAGTTTGTTTTGAATTCAATAATTAAGGAAAATATTTTCCAATAAGCGGTTTCGGGCTTGGCGAAGGTGGCGATTTTCACCACAAATGTTGATGCGGAGAACCAAACTTTGATTTACCACAAATGTGTCTGCGGAGCACTGAACCGCCACTTTTGCCAAACCCGTGTTAGCTGTAGTTATTTTATCACTGCTCTTTTCACTGCGTCCACAAATTCACGACCTTCTCTTGTTTTAGACATTTCAGCCCTTAATGGTT
>CAIQQJ010000158.1 GCA_903873905.1 uncultured Flavobacteriales bacterium | reverse complement strand
TGCAAAACATTTCCAGTTGGATAATAATATTTGATGGTGTAGTTGGGAGCAACTGGCAAATAAGTCAAAGGTTGCAATCCCATTGTGCCAATATTGTTTTCAATTCCGCTTGAAAAATTACTGATAGAAGTACCAGAATGCGATTGGAAATTTACAGTAATGGAAGAATCCAGTCTGCTGAGAACAATTTCAAAGGTGTTCATGCCATTATAACTCGGCGGATTTTGGTCCCAGAAAGGAACGTTCAGCCATTCAACACAAAAAGAATCTTGAGTTGCCTTATAATAACACTCGCCTGGATTGTTGAGACCAAGAAAAGTATAATCCGCCATCAATGCAGCGATATAATTATTTACACCACCAACTTGCGGAATAGGAGGGAAATTCGCCGCGATATTTCCTGGACCGAATCCTAAATAACCATTCGATCCGATCCATATTTTACTTTCGGTATACCAGTAGTAAGAAAATTGAAATCCAATTTGAACAGGGCCAACAAAATTATCGTCACCAAGTCCACTTACTTGTGTGCCTGTACTAGTAATATCCCACCATTGATAAGTTGGACCACCTGGTTCATTGCTGTCTTTCCATGTGTAACCGAATCCATCAGGTCCACCAGAAAGTGCGTTTGCAAAATGACCTGTTAAAATAAAAATTGTGAGTAATATTTTTTTCATGAAGGGAATATTTTTTCTGATGTGAAATTAATGTTTTTCAGAATGCCTACCAGCAAACGAAAGAGGAATAAAATTAACGAAAAAAGAGAGCAGAATTGCTCTCTTTTAATGAATTATGATGGACGCATTTCCAGTCCTGATAGGTTTAGCCTAAATATGTTTTCAGCAAACGACTTCTTGAGGTATGCTTGAGTCGACGAATTGCTTTTTCCTTGATCTGACGAACACGTTCGCGCGTAAGGTCAAAACGTTCACCAATTTCTTCGAGTGTCAAAGCATGTTCGCCATTGAGTCCAAAATACAATCGAACGACATCCGCTTCACGGGTCGTGAGTGTGGCAAGTGCGCGTTCAATTTCTTTACGAAGTGATTCGCTAATGAGCGAATTCTCGGGACTTGGAGAATCCTCACTTTGCAAAACATCATACATGTTGCTGGTGTTCTCATCGCTTGATGCAAGAGGAGCATCCATGGAAACATGGCGGCCAGTATGACGCATTGCTTCCTTGACATCTTCTGGAGAAAGATCAAGCGCCACGCCGATTTCATCAGCACTTGGTTCACGTTCAAATTCCTGTTCAAGACGTGCGAAAGTCTTATTGATTTTATTGATTGAACCAATTTTATTCAAGGGCAAACGCACAATGCGAGACTGCTCAGCAAGTGCTTGAAGAATCGATTGGCGAATCCACCAAACAGCATAGGAAATGAATTTAAAACCACGTGTTTCATCGAAACGTTGCGCGGCTTTTATCAATCCTAGATTTCCTTCATTGATCAAATCAGGAAGAGATAATCCCTGATTCTGATATTGTTTGGAAACAGAAACGACGAAACGCAAATTGGCGTTAACCATTTTTGTCAATGCAAGTTGATCGCCTTTTTTGATTTTTTGGGCAAGATCAACCTCTTCTTGAGCGGTAATCAAATCGACACGGCCGATTTCCTGTAAATACTTGTCGAGGGATGCCGTTTCCCTATTCGTTACTTGCTTTGATATTTTGAGTTGACGCATTGTAAGGGTATACTAAGTGATTAGTAATTATTGTTTCATTCGTTGGGATTTGGGGATGATACAGACTAAACGAATCAAAATTGAAAAGGTTACAGCGTGTTGGGAAAGTGTTCAAAACTAGTTGATTGGTGGGAGGTTACGGGCTTTGTTTACAGTCATTTGTTGTCGATTATTTAATGCAATAATAAATTATAGAAATTCTTAATTTATTCAACCATAAGGAGGAATGGAGGCATTCGTACCAAACGGACTTTTCAGTGTGAAGTTTGATTATTGAATATCGATATTCATTATACGACATTCCATTTTGTGATATAAAGGATTGCAAGTAACCAATAAAAAAAGAGTCCCGGTTTCCCAAGACTCTTCTAATAACTATTAACTAATCCCAAATTACTACTGCTGAGTCGGCTTCTCCTGAGTGCGTGCAGGGCGCTCCGTCATACCTTCAGGTTTCGGCATCAACACTTTTCTAGAAAGACGGAATTTGCCAGTTTTCTCATCCACTTCGATGAGTTTTACTTTTACAGCATCGCCTTCTTTCAAAATGCCATCGAGATTTTCCAGACGTTTCCAATCTACTTCTGAAATGTGAAGCAGGCCATCTTTTCCTGGAAGGAATTCTACGAATGCACCGAAAGGCATAATGGTTTTTACTTTTCCATCATAAACTGATCCAACTTCTGGAACAGTTGTGATTCCTTTGATACGAGCAACTGCTGCATCGATTGAGTCTTTATCTGAACAAACGATATCGATAATTCCGAATTCGCCTTTTTCTTCGATAACGATTTTTGCACCCGTAACTCGTTGAATTTCCTGAATGATTTTTCCACCAGGCCCAATAACTTGGCCGATGAATTCACGTGGAATGATAAGTTGTACCAATCGTGGTGCGTGTGGTTTGAGTTCCTCTCTAGGTTCGCTCAATGTTTTCATCATCTCACCAAGAATGTGTGCACGACCTTGTTTTGCTTGGTCCAATGCTTGCGCCATTACTTCATAAGGAAGTCCGTCCACTTTCAAATCCATTTGCACAGCAGTGATACCATCGCGTGTTCCACAAACTTTAAAGTCCATGTCACCTAAATGATCTTCATCGCCTAGGATATCAGAAAGTACTGCGAATTTTCCAGTGCTGTTGGTAATTAATCCCATCGCAATTCCAGAAACCGGTTTTTTGATTTTGATACCACAATCAAGCAATGCTAATGTTCCTGCACAAACTGTTGCCATAGAAGACGAACCGTTTGATTCAAGAATATCAGAAACAATACGAATTGTGTAAGCGTTGTCATCAGGCAACATATTTTTCAAAGCGCGCAAGGCTAAATTTCCGTGACCAACTTCGCGACGGCCAGTTCCACGCATTGGTTTTGATTCACCAGTGGAGAAAGGAGGGAAGTTATAATGCAAAAGGAAATTTGCGTTTCCTTGAACAACTGCAGTGTCAATTAATTGAGACTCCAATTTAGTTCCAAGTGTAACTGTCGTCAATGATTGTGTCTCTCCACGTGTGAACACAGCAGAACCGTGCGCCATTGGAAGATAATTCACTTCAGACCAGATAGGGCGAATGTCGGAAAGGCCACGTCCGTCGAGACGAATGCGATCTTCGAGAACCATATTACGGATCGCGTCTTTTTCAACGTCGTGATAATATTTTTTCGCGTGTGCTAATTTCTCGTCAGTTTTTTCTTCTTCTAACAATGCATCCCAAAATTCTGTGAACACTGCTTTGAAATCAATTTTACGTTGTGCCTTATTCGGATTTGCTTTTCTCGCAACCGCCAAAACTTTATCGTAACATTCTTTGTTTACTTTTTCGCGAAGCTCTTCGTTGTTTGTTTCGTGACAATAAGTACGTTTCACCTTTGATTTTTCAACTTCAGCAGAAAGTTCGTTAATGCATTTGATCATTTTGCGAATGGCAGTATGCGCAAATTTGATTGCTTCAAGCATATCCGCTTCTGAAATTTCTTTCATTTCACCTTCCACCATGAGAATGTCTTTCTCAGTAGCAGCGATGATCATATCCATATCAGAATCTTTCATTTGCTCAATGGTTGGCTGAGCAATGAATTGACCATTTACACGACCAACACGAACTTCAGAAATTGGTCCGTTGAAAGGAATGTCTGAAACAGCAAGTGCTGCAGCTGCGGCAAATCCTGCAAGACAATCGGGCATGAATGTTTTATCGGATGAAATGAGGTACACGAGTACTTGTGTATCTGCATGATAATCGGAAGGGAATAATGGGCGAAGTGCGCGGTCAACAAGACGGCAGGTTAAAACTTCAGAGTCAGAAAGTTTTGCTTCACGACGGAAAAAACTTCCTGGTATTCTTCCTGTTGATGCGAACATTTCGCGGTAGTCAACAGTGAGTGGCATAAAATCTACACCTGCTTTTGCATCTGGATTTGACACAGCAGTTGCAAGTAACATGGTGTTTCCCATTGTGACAACTACAGAACCGTCAGCTTGTTTCGCAAGTTTCCCAGTTTCAATGCTGATCATGCGGCCATCGCCGATGTCAAATGTTTTTGTAATTCCTAATTTCATTTTGTTTTTCTCTTTTTAATTGCAGCTCGTCAGCGGGTCGCATAAATAAGAAAGCATCCCTGCTGACATAAAGGGATGCTTGTTATTAAATTTTCCCGAAGGGATTCCTTCGGAACAAAAAAACAAAAAAACAAATTCCAATATAAATTGATTGGAATTTGTTTTTTGTTTTTTGTTTTTTCTCATTATTATTTTCTGATTTCGAGTTTTTTCAGAATTGTTCTGTAACGCTCGATATCGTTTTTCTTTAAATAATCAAGAAGTGCTTTACGTTTTCCTACCATTAAAACCAAAGAGCGTTCTGTGCTTTTGTCTTTGTGTTTTTTCTTAAGATGTTCAGTAAGATGGTTAATGCGATGTGTGAAGAGGGCGATCTGTCCTTCAGAAGAACCGGTATCTTTTTCCGATTTTCCAAATTTTTTGAAGATGTCCTTCTTAATTTCCGACGTCAGGTACATAAGATTTGCTGTTTGTGGATTAAGATTAATATCAGCCCAAGCCGATATTTCCTGATTTTCAGGGACGCAAAGATAGTCTTTTCCCTAATAAAGGCAAGGCTTTTATTAATTCTTGAAGATCTCAAGAAGATTGGAAACAGTGCTCTTCAAATCTTTGCGACTAACAATGGCGTCCAAGAATCCATGTTCAAGGACGAATTCTGAGGTTTGGAAGCCTTTTGGAAGGTCTTTCCCAATAGTTTCTTTTACAACGCGAGGGCCAGCAAAGCCAATTAATGCGCCAGGTTCAGCAATATTCAAATCACCCAACATGGCGTAAGAAGCGGTAACGCCTCCTGTAGTAGGATCGGTGAGTAAGGAGATAAATGGAATTCCAGCATCATCCAACAAAGAAAGTTTGGCCGCTGTTTTGGCCATTTGCATTAATGAATGTGCCGCTTCCATCATTCTCGCTCCGCCAGATTTTGAAATAATCATGAACGGATATTTATTTTTCAAACTATAATCAATTGCGCGCGCAATTTTTTCTCCAACCACAGAACCCATCGATCCTCCAATGAACGTAAAGTCCATACAACATACAACGAGATCTTTGCCATTCACCTTTCCGTGTCCAGAACGCAAGGCATCTTTCAATCCGGTTTTTTTCATTGAATCAATTAAACGAGCCGGATATTTTTTAGTGTCTTCAAAATTCAAAGGATCGGCGGAAATAAGATTTGGATCCAGTTCTATATATTCATGTTCATCAAAAAGGATTGCGAAATATTCTTCAGAACCGATTCTGTCGTGGTGATTGCAATTGGAACACACGAAATAATTCGTCATGTGCTCATTGGTAGGAAATACTTTTTTGCAGGAAGAACATTTATGCCACAATCCTTCAGGAGTTTCTTTCTTCTCCTTCGTTGATGTTGTTATTCCGCCCTTAATTCTTTTAAACCAACTCATTTAGTAAGTTTTTCGGCTATCAGTTTTTTAGTTGTAATAAATGACAACTTAATTCTGACAACTGATTATGCTATCGTAATTTCCTTCGCTAGATAAACATCTTGAATGGAATTCAATAATTGAATTCCTTCTTTCATCGGTTTCTGAAAGGATTTTCTTCCAGAAATCAATCCATGTCCACCAGCGCGTTTGTTGATTACTGCAGTTGCAACGGCTTCTGCCAAATCTGTTGCACCTTTTGATTCTCCACCAGAATTGATCAACCCATTTCGTCCCATGTAACAATTTGCAACTTGGTAACGGCAAAGATCAATCGGATGATCAGAACTTAATTCAGAATAAACTTTCGGATGTGTTTTTCCGAAATTTACAGCTGTATATCCGCCATTATTGGTTGGCAATTTCTGTTTGATAATATCTGCTTGAATGGTAACGCCAAGATGGTTAGCCTGTGCAGTTAGATCTGCTGCAGCATGATAATCGACACCATCTTTTTTGAAACCTGGATTTCTCAAGTAACACCAAAGGACTGTTGCCATTCCCAATTGATGCGCTTCCTCAAAAGCATTTGCTACTTCAACAATTTGTCGTGCAGATTCATCGGAACCAAAATAAATTGTTGCTCCAACTGCTGCCGCACCCAAATTCCAAGCTTCAGCAACCGAACCGAACATGATCTGATCGTATTTATTCGGGTAAGAAAGAAATTCGTTGTGATTGATTTTTACAATAAATGGAATTTTGTGCGCATATTTTCTTGAAACGGATCCAAGGACTCCGAAAGTTGTGGCAACTGCATTGCATCCGCCTTCCATTGCCAACTTCACAATATTCTCGCCATCAAAATAAATAGGATTCGGTGCGAAAGAAGCTCCTGCAGAATGTTCAATTCCTTGATCTACTGGCAGAATGGAAACATATCCAGTATTTGCAAGTCGTCCATGACCATAAATGGCTTGAAGACTTCGTAAAACCTGAGGATTACGATTACTTGGAGCAAACATTCGATCAACAAAATCAGCTCCAGGGAGATGTATTTGTTCCTTAGTAATGGTTTTACACGAGTGGCTCAGAAGGCTATCAGCCTGTTTGCCAAGAAGTTCATTAATTTTAGAAAGGGCCATCGCTTTTAGTTCAAGGTCGCAAAAATAGCAAAATTGTCGGGAGTTCGGAGCTAGGAAGTGGGAGTTGGGAGTTGGAAGATTGGTTTTAAGCTAATTACACTAAAAAAACACTTTCGCAAAGCTAGAAGGGGTAACCAATTCCAAAATTCAAATTACTTCCCAATTTTCTTTGACCTGGAACATACCATCGTTCGCCAACAGCCATGGAAGGGTCACGGAGTTTGAAGGCCCAATCGAGACGAACAATGAAGAAACTTAAATCGTAGCGCAAACCAAGTCCAGGACCGAAGGCAAGATCATTGATAAAACGAAGTTGCTTGAAACTAAAATCAGCATTTACACGAGATGGATCCGCTTTTAAGGTCCACACATTTCCACCATCAATGAACGCTGCACCATTAAGTGTTTTGGTAATTCGGAAGCGAAGTTCAAGATTGTATTCCAACTGAATGTCTCCGAATTGAGCGTATTTCTGGTCGTTTGGAATGATGTAGGACCCAGGGCCCAGGGTTCTTGCTTCCCATGCACGAATACCATTTGCTCCACCTGCATAAAAACTTTTCTCAAGTGGAAGTGTTGGGAAATTACTAAGTGCATACCCGTAACCAATAAGTCCACGACCAACTAATCGTTGATGGTCACCAATTGATTTATTGATTTTTCCTTCTAGTAAAAGTCTCACATAATGGGCAAAAGGAATTCCTGCGATTTCATAGGATCCATTTGCATTTGGTGTTGCTTTTGATAATTCAAATAATGGGCGAAGTAAAAGGCCTGAAGTTTCTCCGTCAATTTTAAAATATAAAATGTCATGTCTTTTAGTTTCCTTGCTGTACAAATACGTAATGCGAAAATCTCTGATAAGGTGATCCGTAAATCGATAATGCAATAGCGGATCAGGATTTTGTAATAATTCAAGAAGTCCAGCTTTGGGAGTCACTTTTACAACATTCAATTCAATTGGAAAAAAGGAAACCTTTCCATTTTTTTTATAGCGGAAAGTATACCCATAGGATAGATTCCCAAGTGATCGATCATAATCTGATCTTTTCTGATAATTGAAGGATGCCAGAAATACAGTTCTGCGATCTTGCGTTGTTCTTTTTTCTTCCGTCTTGTTTTTTGTAACCAATAAATTAAAAGGGAAAAACTCTCTCGGAATATTTAGGGAAGCTTCAGCACCAAGTTGAATGGTATTAAAATCTAAACCGGTAGTATTCGTTTGTTGAGTGGCAGCAAGTGTGTGTTGAACTTCCGTTCCAGCTTTTACGCTAAATTGAAGAATTTCGGCTCCTCTAAAGAGATTATTGTTTTGATATCCATAGGATCCGCCAATTCCAAAATTACTTCCACTGTTGGTAGTTCCTTCTACTTGAGCAGTAAAGCTTTGTTTTGAAACAGGAAATAGTTTGATGTAAATATCGAGCTTGTCGCCACCAACTTCTACAGGATCAATTACAACTTGTTTGAAAACACGCAGACTTGTTAATTGCCGATAAGTTGCTTCATAGTCATTCTGTCGAAATGGAAGATTTGTGCGGAATGAAATTCGTGAAGCAAGAACTTCAGGTTTGAATTTCAGTAATTTCTCGATCGGAATTTTGTCAAGTGAATCTGCATTGCGAAGTAGAAATATTTCCTTGAAGATCGTGGTGTCATAATTGGAGAAATCTTTGTCATCACGTAATTGTTGCAAGTCGAAAAGTGATTTGACATAAATATTGCGAATGGCAAAACGCTGGTGGTTGGTTTCAACCCACGTACTGTCATTTACTTGATATTGCTGTTTGCGAATAATAATGGTCACATCAACTTGGTGTGATCCAAGCGTGGAATCAAGTGAATAGTGTATGTAGTCTTTTGAGAATTTATAATATCCATTATTCCTCAATGATTTTGTAATACGATCGCGTTCTTGTTCGAAAACATCCACATCGTAATTCGCTCCGAATTTCAAAAGACAAAATTCTGAAGCAGTGTCAGTCATCAAATCATACGCAATGTTCTCATCTTGAATTTCCCATTTAATTGCACGAAGTGTGTAAGCAGTTGCAGGATGAATAATATAACATTGAATCACTTTGTTGTGCTTTTTCCTTTGAAATAAAGGATAAATCAAAGTGTCAGAAACCGTACTGTGAAAATATCCCTTGTTATTGAGATACGATGCGATTTGATTTACCGAGCGACTTGTTTTACTGCTATCAAGCATCACAGGTGGTTCTCCTATGGCATAAAGAAATTCTCCAATGGTTCTGTGTTTTTTTGGTTCACGCCGACTTTTTCCTTTTTTAGTTTTCGGATTGTTCACATAGCGAGCTTGTTTTTTTTGATAACGTAAATCGCGCCGAGTTTCCCTTCTTAATTCCCGTTTTGGATTGACAAGATTGTGAATAGCAAGGTAGAATGGATAGCCTGCACCATCGGTTAGTAAACCTTTTCTGCCAATTGCTCCCCTTTTGAAAAGATGGGGAACATTGAACCCGAATAATTTCCTATTTGGTTTTTGTTTGAGATAGCCATACATATCCTCCTTGCTGATCTTTGTATTATCACATTTGATAATTACTTTTTTCAGCAATACCTCATCCTTCTCAAGTCGTCTTGCGGTACAGCCCATCCAAACCGTGATCGCCGAAAAGGCAATCAGATATAGAAGCAGGTATGATTTATTTTTTTGCACGTTTGAAGAGTGGAAGATCGGCGTATTTTCGCAAAGATAATGCCGCACCCGTTCCAAATGATGTTTCGGGCAACTTGATCTTAACCAACTATGCTGTCAAAATCGCGAATTACCCTTCTTCGTTCACTTCGCCAGAAAAAATACAGAGCAGAACATGGCCTTTTTGTTGCTGAAGGAGAAAAACTCGTTCCAGAGTTATTGAAATCAGTGTTTGAGGTTCAAACTGTTTATGCCACTGAGGACTGGCTGAAGGAAAATGTCAAAATCGCAAAGCATGCAGCGGAGCTTATTTCCGTTTCTGAGGATGAACTTTCACGCATTTCTTCCCTTGTGACACCTCAAAAAGTATTGGCCATTGCTTCCATTCCAAAATATGCATTGGATGAAAAATATGTCCTGAAGAATTATTCTCTTTTCCTCGATGGAATTAGGGACCCAGGGAATCTTGGCACAATTATCAGAATTGCAGATTGGTTCGGCATAAAGAATATTATTTGCTCCACAGATTCGGCTGAAGTTTGGAATCCAAAGGTTGTTCAGGCTTCCATGGGTTCATTATTGCGTGTTCATGTGCATGAATTTGATCAGGAAGATTTTTTCACACGTTTGAAAAAAGTTTCGGAGAATGAAAAGATTGAGTTTCCTGCTATTTATGGAACTTATCTCGAGGGAACATCTGTTTACAAAACCAAGTTTGCAAGCGCAGGAATAATTGTGATTGGAAACGAGGCAAGTGGCATTCGAGAAAAAACTGAAAAATTTATTTCACAGAAAATAACCATCCCTTCCTATAATTTAACAAATGAATCGGGAAAGGGCCCAGAATCATTGAATGCAGCCATTGCAACAGCAATCGTTTGTGCTGAAGTTCGGCGTTCGTAAGCGCAGTGAAACATTTTTTTTAAATTGCATTAAACTTAGTGTCTCATTGTAAGTCTTATTAGAGATCAATCATCACAAAAAAATCCCTACATGAAAGCAAATCGATTTCTCCTTTTTTCAATTATGACACTTTCCATTACTGTATTTGTAGTGGCAGGATGTAAAAAAAATAAGTCTGAAGACAATGACACCTCAGCCGCAGGTGATAATGCTTTTGCTGAATCAACATTTAATGATGTTACCAATATTTCTGATGAAGCGGGTTTTTCAGGTGCTTTAAGTAATTACAAACTAGGTGCTGGAAATGAAGGCTTGTTGTCTTCTTGTGCAACCATCTCTTTCGATTCACTTTACACTGCAGATCAGGATACAATAAAAATTGATTTCGGTTCAACTAATTGTGCTGGTAATGATGGCCGCAATCGACGCGGAATTATCTATGTTTATTACACAGGTCATTACCGTGATTCTGCTTCTGTGCATACAATTACATTCAGTAATTATTTCGTCAACGACAATCAGGTATTGGGAACAAAAACGGTGACTAATCTTGGACACAATGGTTCTGGACATCTTGTTTACGATATCAATGTAAATGGACAAATTGTTCTTGCTAATAGTGGCGGAACTGTTACCTGGAATTCACATCGTTTGCGTGAATGGACACAAGGGGAAAGCACTATGATGTGGAGTGATGATGTGTATTCAATTACAGGAACAGCTTCCGGGCAAAGTGCAGATGGACATAATTTCACTGTGGATATTACGACTCCACTAATTCGTGTGATGTCAATTGGTTGTCGACGACATTTTGTCTCGGGAGTTTTAAATCTTACTCCAGATAATAAACCGGTTAGAACTGTTGATTTTGGCGCTGGAACTTGCGATGATATTTGTACGGTAACTATCAATTCCCATACCTATACGATTCACATGCGTTAGTAATTAATCAGGAGATACAATCTTTCAAAAGTGCAATGAAGTAGTAATTTGGTCTACTATTTTTAATTGAAAGAAGCCTTTGTTTTATTCTGGTAAAGGAACGCAGCAGGATTTGCGATTCGGAATGTAACTTCAATTCCTCCTCTTGCACTCGTAACTGTTGTTAGTCCAGAAATATTTACATCGTAACTGAATCCAAATGAATAGGCGGAGAATTCAAATCCCACATACGGAACAATTGCGTCCTTGTATCGGTAATAACATCCAGTTGAAAATGAAGATCCTTTTTTGAAACCGGTGATCTTGGAACTTTCCTTCATATTAAATTTAAAAAGAAAGCCTGCGGTTATTTCTTTTTGTTTGCCCTGTTTCATTACTAATAAAGATGGACATAATGCGATGTTCGTATTGGTCAACGCAAATGTTGCCGCTGAATGAACGGTGAAGCGCATATGCATTCTGTCTTCTCCTCCGAGAAAAGACTGATTCGGTCGGTTGATATGCATCACTGAAATTCCAGCATGAATGTTAGTCTCATTGTTTGCAGAAATAGTCCTGCTGACTTTGCCGTATGTCCAGAGTAAGCCTGTTCCGAAATCAGGATAGATACGAGAAGCATCAAAATTCTCATTCGGATTAATGTTGGGGTCATAACCAGCGGCCCCATATTGATTATTCCATCTCAATTTATCCGCAGAAATACTGCTTTGAATTATTCCTCCGATAATGCCTGCTGAAATTGCATTGAGTTCATCAATTCGTTCATGATAAGCAATACCAAGATTAATATTATTCGTTCTCATGCTAGCATCACCAGCCCTATCCGAATAAACGTTTATTCCGAATGCGAGACCTTTCATGAGCTTCTTTTTATAAACAGCAGTCATGCGATCCATCTTTTCCCAATTGAATCTACTTGCCTTTATTTCAAAAGCCAAACCAGAAGTACTGAATGCTTCCAATGATTGCCATTGCTGCTTTTGCTGGAGTGTCAATTGAATATCATTCCAAGACGCGGTAAGCGCAGGATTAAGCAACATTGGTGCTGATGTGTATTGAGAAAAATGTATGTCTTGCCCGTAGCAGTTCGTGCAAGTTATTACCGAAAAAAGAATGCCAGTCAGAAAAGCCTTCATCAATGTTTTATCTTATCAGACTGATATTTCCTTGGCGATGATATTCATCTCCTGTTGTAAGAACAGCATCAAAGTAATACACAAACAATCCTTTGTTCAGCATCTCTCCTTTATAGGTTCCATCCCAA
The DNA here is from genome assembly GCA_903873905.1 of uncultured Flavobacteriales bacterium. GTDB lineage: Bacteria > Bacteroidota > Bacteroidia > Palsa-965 > Palsa-965. The sequence continues at coordinate 5,344 of CAIQQJ010000158.1, read as the reverse complement.
CATTTCGTCATGTTGGTTGTTTCGAAAACTTTTTCTCCCCAACGATCAAATATCTTCAATTCAAATGTTTGAATACAAACGTTCGGAGGAATGCAAAATTCATCGTTGACTCCATCGTTGTTAGGTGAAAACGCATTTGGCATTAATTTATCTAACCCTCCGCTGATACAAGGAATCTCAACGTTGATTGTGATGCATGTTGAGTCGCTGCAACCAATTGTGGTATCACTTACTACAACACAATAAGTAGTTGTTTGTTGTGGAGTTGCTATTGGGTTCGCACAATTTGTACAACTCAAACCCGTCGCTGGTGACCATTGGTAAGAATTTCCTGTACCTGCAACAAGTTGCGAACTTCCTCCAAGAACAAATCCTGGTGGAGTTGCAGTAACAGTTGCAACAGGAGGTGTTGCCTGAAAGACTGATATCGACTGAATTTGTGTGCAACCGTTTGCATCGGTAACTGTTACGCCATAAGTTCCCATTGCTAAATTTGTTGCGGTCTGTGTCGTTTGACCATTGCTCCACAAATAAGTATAAGGTGTAGTTCCTCCAGTTGGGGTTGCAGTGGCAGTTCCATTTGGAGCATCACAATCTGCAGGCACTGTATTCATAGTAAAGGCGAGTACTGGTGGTTGTGTGATCGTAAACGATTGTGTTAAAGAACAACCTAATGGTGCTGTAATTGTACAGGAATAAGTTCCTGCACACAATCCAGTTGCGCTTGCTCCCGTTCCTCCAGAAGGAAGCCACAAATAGGTAAAGGGTCCATTTGAACTTGTTACGGTTACGGTTGCAGATCCATTACAATTTGAAAAACACATCGGATTAGTTTGTGCAGTAGTACAAGTAAGACTGCTATTGTTAACCACGATGGTGACAATATCCGTAACCGAACAGATGCCATTGGTCCCCGTAAGCGTATAGGTTGTGGTGACTGTAGGACTGGCAATTGGATTGGCAATATTCGGATTGTTAAGTCCTAGTGTCGGTAACCACGACCAACCTGTAATTGGATCAGGACTTGTTCCATTCAGTTGCACAGGCGATCCTGGACAAATTGTATCATCCACACCCGCGTTGACAGAAAGATTTAGCACGACAACATTGACAGTGTCAGATTGTACTCCTGCACAACCTCCGATTAAAGCAACATATTGAGTTGTTGTAGTTGGTGAAACAGTAATGGAAGGCCCTGTACCAATTAATGTTGAACCTTGGTACCATTGAATTGCGCCTGTTGGAGAATTCAGAATGATTGGAGCATAAGGAATAAAACCTTGACTATATGTAGTAGGACCAGTAGGTACAAATTGATATCCTTCATTTGCAGTAGTCCAAATGGAAGGAAAATTTCTTCCAGGTACTACATATGCGATTGTACCTGTTGCATTCTGAATTCCATGAATTGCATAACTGCCATTCCAAGCACAGGAATATTTATTTGCAATGTGAGTTTCAATGATGTTCGAAGTTTCGTAAAGCATAATGCTACCTGTGTAAAGTAGATTGGTGCAAGAAAACATTGGAGTGGAACAGTAGGACACAATGAAAATTCTATTGGGGGCAGTTCCTGTTGTGGTGTATACTTCAGTCCCTCCTGCAGGAGGAAGAAGATCTTCCCATGGACACATGATGGAATTATTAATCGGAGCGGAATTTGTGGGAATAGCTGCACTAATTGACCAAGGGTCATATTGGTTTGCATTGGCAAGATCAAAAGTGACCATGTTATTGGAACCGACGACTATTTGATTGTAAGTATTTCCAAAAAAAGTAAAATTGAATCCTAATGGAATTGCATTTGAATACCAATCATCACTTAAGGTTAAAGCTGTTCCATTTAATCCTGAAGTTGTAGAAACTGTTGCTGTCAATGTTGCAGAAGCAGGAGGACAAATTGTATCATCGGGACCTGCATTAATTGTGTTTTGGCAAAAAGAAATTTTGGTCACGAATAATGCCGCGAATAAAAATACTCTAGCGATAGAATTGAAATTCTTACTTTTCATTTGAACCAAATTAATAAAAAGATCAAACGACCATTTCGTAAAAAAAGATGGTCTTTTGAAAATTATAAATGCAACTCTGTGTTATAGCCATATTAAAGATAGAATAATATTTGGATATTTCAATGAATCAACAGTTGAAATTCTTGGCTTTTGCAGGGAGTTTTTTTTGATGCGTTGTGAATCGCACAAAAAAAATCCTGTAGTATTTACAGGATTTTTGTTAATTTTTTTGTTAATTGAATTTATCTAATCAGACTAACCTTTCCTTCGATATTGTGTTTGTTGCCCAATACGTCAATTGCTTTAATTTTCCAGACGTAGGTGTCAATTTGTGCAATTTCCGTAGCGCCTTGTACTTTTCCATCCCATCCCTTGTTGATGTCATCGATGTAGTAGATCATGTTTCCCCATCTGTCAAAAATCCACATTTCAAAATGGTCTGGATCTATTCCTGTTCCAAATGGCATGAAGAGGTCGTTCTTTCCGTCATCATTAGGAGTGAAAGCGTTTGGAACAAACAGGGTGACATCAGGTGCGATGCAAATCTCCTTTGATGTTGTGTCCACGCATCCGTCAATTGAGGTGACAGTGAGTACCACTTGATAACAGGTTGGATCGGCATACGTAAAACTCGGATTCTGCAATGTTGAGCTTGCATTTGTGATATCGCCAAAACTCCAGCTCCAGGTGGCGGCGTTGGATGATGAATCGGTGAAAGCGATGGTTGGGTTGAGTATTGTTGTGGGTTGTGGTGATGCTCCGAAAGCGGCCACAGGATTTGCAAATACGTTTACATATGCCGGCATGGTGATGGATGCTGTGCAACCGCTAGAGGTGACAATGTCCAATGAAACGGTATACGCTCCCGCATTGGCAAAACAGTGGCTAGGGTTCTGTGAATTTGAAATCGCAGAGTTGTCCCCGAAATCCCACGACCAGGAATTGATGATACCCGTTGCGATAATGGTTGACATGTCATTGAAGTTGACACAAAGGGGAGCGCAGCCTGAAAGGACATCTCCCGCGAGTATCGCAACAGGAACCGGGTTGACGGTAACGAGCACCGTTGTGCTGTCGGAACAGCCGTTTGCATCAACTACATATGCGGTATAGGTTGTTGTGGCACTTGGAATTATGCTCTGTGTATTTCCAGGCAAAGGTCCAGGCATCCAAGTGTAGTTGTAGGCCAACGTTCCCCCGCCAGCGGTGGATGAAAGTTGTGTTGTTGCACCACTGCAAACCACAGCAGGGTTTGCCGAGGCGGTGAGGGTAAGCAAGGGAGGCTGTGTGACTGTTGCCGTGAGGGTAGCTGTACATCCACTGGAATCTGTTACGGTCATGGTGTAACTTCCTGCCGCGAGGGAGGAGGCTGAACCTGTGGTACTGAGCGCAGGTGCCGTCCAGGAATAGGTATAGGGACTGATTCCTCCCAGCGTGCTTGTAACAATAGCTCCGTTATTGCTGTTGAAGCAGGTGAGGTTTGTTACTGAAGTTAGGGCGGCCGTTACTCCATTCAAATTGTTTACCGTTGCAGTGGTGGTGTCATCACACCCGTTTGCATCGGTCACGATCACCGAGTAGGTGTTGGCTGTAATGTTGTTGTAGTTTGCATTTGCAGGTCCGCCGATCCATTGATATGTCAATGTGCCTGTGCCTCCTGAAGCGATAGCTGCAGCAGAGCCGTCAGCCTGGTTGCAGTGCGCATCAACTTGGGAAGTGACAATTGAGATGGCTGTTGGCTGTGTGACGGTTGTGGATGAGGTGGCCACACATCCGTTTGCGTCGCTTACCGTTACGGTATAGGATCCTGCACAGATGCCGTTGCAGCTTGGTGAGGTGCAACCTGTATTCCAGGAGAATGAATAGTTAGGGGTCCCACCGGTTGGAATGACCACCACCTGTCCATCACAAGTGTTGAAGCAGGATACGTTGAATCCTGCCGAGGCGAGTGTAAGCACGGGAGGTTCGGTGACGGTTAGGGATTGTGTTATTACACAACCGTTCAGGTCGGTCACGGTGCAGGTGTATGAACCGGCTGTCAATGCGCTTGCACCCGATGCCGATCCCCCAAAAGGAGTCCATGCGTATGAATAGTTAGGTGAGCCCCCGGTAACAATCACACTTGCCGTTCCTGTTGCGTTGGAGAAACAGTCAACATTTGTTGATGTGCCTGAAATGGAGAGGGCAGGAGGTTCCGTTATTGTTGCACTTGCCGTTGTGGAGCAACCGTTTGCATCGGTAAGCGTTACCGTATAAGAGCCTGCGGTCAATGCCGAGGCGCTTGCCGTTGTTTGCACGGGAGCTGAATTCCAGGAATAGGTGTAAGGCAGTGTTCCGCCCGATCCTGTTACCGTAATGGAACCATTGTTTCCACCAAAGCAGGAAATGTTTATTGATGCTGAAATCGTTGCCGTTGGAGATCCTGCATTCGGAACAACAACAGTTGCCGTTGAAGTGCAAAGGTTTGCATCGGTGACGGTGACCGTGTATGAACCAGCAATCAAACCGGAAGCGGAAGCGGCATTTCCACCCGAAGGTGCCCATGCATAAGTGTATCCGGCAGTACCACCACTTGCAACAACGGAAGCCGATCCGTTAGGATTGCCACAGGTTGATTGTACGAATGAGGTGACAAGGGAAATTGCGGTAGGCTGAGTGACCGTTATTGTTTTGGTAATAATGCAACCGTTTGCATCAGTAATGGTGCAGGTATATGTTCCAGCAGCTAGTCCAGTTGCAGCAGCGGCATTTCCACCCGAAGGTGCCCATGCATAGGAGTAGGCAGGAGTTCCTCCTGAAGGAGTGACAGTTGCGGTACCTGTTGATCCTCCATTGCAGAGAACAGGAGTTGTGCTGATAGTGGATGCGAGTGCAGTCGGTTGAGTAACTGTAGCAGTTGCAGTTGTTGTGCAGCCGTGTGTATCTGTAACTGTGCAGGTGTATGTTGCAGCAATGAGTCCTGTAGCATTTGCACCCGTGCCACCCGAAGGTGCCCAGTTGTAAGTGTATCCAGGCGATCCACCCAAAGCAGTAACTGTTGTGCTTCCCGTGTTTCCAGCATTGCAGAGCACAGGCGTTGAAACGGCTGATGCACTCAGAACGGGAGGTTGTGTTAAAACAATACTTGCTGTTGTGGAGCAACCGTTGGCATCTGTGACGGTAATGGTATAAGAACCTGCAATTAAACCAGAGGCTGTTGCTGTGTTTCCACCAGAAGGAGTCCATGCATATGTGTATGGTCCTGTTCCACCTGTTGCAGTCACAGTTGCAGCGCCATTATTACCACCAAAGCAGGAAATGTTTGTTGATGCTGAAATTGTTGCCGTTGGTGA
>CAIQQJ010000157.1 GCA_903873905.1 uncultured Flavobacteriales bacterium | reverse complement strand
GTACTGTTGGGGTCGGGCTATCCGTTGCAAGTCCTCGCTCCACACACGTGCCTCGCTGCTGTGGGCTTTTCACTTCTATCCCTCACGCAAAAAAATCATTGTTATTCTGCTGTTGAAATCACAAAATTTCTCAATTGCCGCGTATTACGCGAATTGCGCGGATTTTAAAAAAGGGATTGTGTATAAATAAATTTTATCAGCTCCGAAGGAGTCCCTTTGAGACACATCTGAAATTTGCACTTCTATCCCAAGGGATTCCATCGGAACAACCTTCCAACTTTTCAACCTTCCAACTCTCCAACCTTTCAACTTTCCAACCTTTCAACCTTTCAACCTTTCAACTTTTCAACTTGCCAACTTTTCAACTCATCAGCACATCACTTCATCACTTCATCACTTCAAAAGTTGCTCAAACAATCCAAGATATTTTTCCTTCCAAGCATTCACGGAATATTTTTCCTCCACCGTTTTTTTCCCTGCATCACCAATTCTTTTTCTCAATTCGGGTGAAGCAATCAGCTCTTCAATTCGTAGTAACCACTCTTCAGTTGTTGAAGGCAAAAATCCATTCACGCCATTTTCTACAATATCCGAATTCACACCAACAGGCGACATCAAGGTTGGAATTCCAATAGCCATATATTGCAAACCTTTGCAGCCACATTTCCCTTTTGCCCATTCATCATCCGGCAATGGCATGATTCCAATATCAAAATAGGAAAGTTCACGCACCTCCGTTTCCTGTGTCCAGCGAATTCCTTTTATTCCCAATTTTTCATTCACATACGCAGGATCTCCAAGCACGCGAAATTCAATTTTCTTATCGTATTTCTTTTTCAGAATTTCCAAAAATGGAATGGCGAGTTCAAAATGTTTTATGGTGGTAATGCTTCCGCTCCACCCTATCACAATCTTTTCCTCGTGACGTAATCCTTCTACCAATTGGTAATTCACAGTATCAATTGTTGTTGGAATAATTTCAACGTTAGGATTATTTTTCCTTGCATACGTGGCGAGGTAATTATTTCCAGCAATAACAAGATCAGATAACTTTATTATGCTTGCTGTTTTTCCGGGTTTTTTCAACCATCCCAACATTCTGTTTGCCTCAGAAACATCGAGGTGCCAAATTGCATCATCAAAATCAAAAACAATTTTCGCTTTCGACTTTCGGAATAGTTCTTCAAATTTTACTGATCCAGTAACTAAAGCTTCACGGAAAATAAAAATGATATCGAAATCATTTGCGCGTGCAACATCCAACTCCCGTTTTTTTATTGCACGGCGATGAATCTTGAATTTTTCGAAGTAATGTCCTTTTTTGTAAAGTAGTTGATCATCCGCTTCAGTAATAATGTACGATGCCTCACATTCAAATCCATTCTCCCTCAAAAAAGAAAGATATTGTTCGAAACGAAATCGCTGTCCAGGAGAACGCCCGGGACGATGAGGAACAATAAAAAGAATTTTCTTTTTCATCTTGAAATAAAAACCATTTTATGATTTAAATCAAATTAATAAGATGCGAAGCTATTAACAAATTGAAAATTTTTTCAAGAAAAATCAGCAGCCCTGTAAAGGTAGTAAATGGAAAATCAATTTTTGACCAATGAAAGCAACACATTTCTTTGTTAAGAAACTTTCAATTGATTTCATTTTTTTCAAAATTTCACTAGCAATATGATAAAAGGTGAAAAAATATTTTGATTTTTTCCTTTTTACCATTCCTTTTTCAACAAACCAAACCTTTACACCAAAGTTGCGTATACCAATTTCGTAAACACTCAATTCATAAAAAATTTCCAAAACATGAACGCTACATCTACTACACCATTATTGATCGACAAAGATCAGGTAAAAGACTTGCGATTTCCTTCTGTAGAGATTTTAACATGTCCTGAACAAATTGCCAGGAGAACAAGTGAGTTGAGTAGAGCATTAACATTAGGAAACGTACATCATAATAAAGTAAAAATAATTTTCAGTGATCTTGAAAATATCAAAATGATTGAAACAACCATTTGGGCTGTTACTGAACTTCGGATCATTTTGAAAAGTGGAATGGTAATTCCGATAAACCGTATAATGGAAATCATCAGCTAAAAAGCGCCATTCGTCGAAAAGATCAGTCCTTTCGTAACATTCTTTCTCCAATATCAGTTTAACCTCACATATTTGGGGCACGGCTTCACACACCGCCTCATTTTAACGCGCACCTAACACACACACAATGCAACGCTCACGCACAATCACCCGCCTTTCGGCGGTGGTGGTTATTACTCTCTTAGCTTCATTAACGACGGGTTTCCGTAGTCCCGACAACGCTGTTCAGGCCAAATGGACTGCTTACGTTGTTCACACCCAAAAAGGTGAAGCCGATATCCATTTCACAGCAGATATCCCTGGTGGTTGGAAAATGTATTCCCAAAGCATGACGGGCGTAGATGGTCCTTTAGCCACAAACATTGAATTTGATCCAAGTCCTGCATTTAATATTGTAGGAGCACCCGCTGAGAAGGGAAAATCAAGTTCGTTCTATGCAAATGATCTTGGCATGGAAGTGAAATGTTTGGAAGGAAAAGCCCAGTATGTTCAACATATCAGCTACACCTCCACAGAAACATTCGCTGTTAAATGTGTTATCAATTACATGCTTTGTCGCGATGGAGAAATTCTTCCTCCCGATGATGAAGATTTTACAATCTCGATCGAGCCTTAAGCATTTTCTGCCTTTTTCTTGATCATTTCTAACTATACTTCGGTCGTGAATGTATTACCCTTATTTTTGGGTACCGTTCACGACCTTTTTTTATGAAAAACAAAATTTCCTTATTTCGAAAATCAACCTTGGTGTTGATCATGTTGTTTTCAGCAAGCTCGCTTTTTGCAGGGCCAGTTGATTTGCATGTGAAGTGGTCTTATACTGCAAACAAGATTAACGATTGCGAATACGAATTGGTATTCAAAGCAACTCTTGATAAGGGTTATCATCTCTATTCTCAAATTGAAGTTCCTGATGGTCCATTGCCAACGATTTTCACTTTTGATAAATCAAACGATTTTGAATTGATTGGAAAAACATCAGAACCAAAACCAATTGAAAAAGCGGAACCTGTTTTTGATAATCACATTATAAAGTTTTTTGAAAACGAAGCGCTCTTCCGTCAAAGGATTAAAGTGAAATCAAAATCCATTTTCACCATCACAGGAATAATTGATGGAATGGTTTGCAATGACGGAAGTTGTATCAACTTTTTTCCTCAACCAATTTTCACTTTTAAAGTCGATGGCTCCAATTGTGGAGCTCCAACAGGCGCAACAGGCACAACAGGAAAAACTGGCGCAACAGGACCTACTGGAACAACAGGTGTAACAGGAACAATTGCTGCAACAGGTGCAACAGGTTCAGTTGCTTCAACAGGAACAACAGTTGCGGATTCTGGAACAACTGCCACAACCAATCCTGCTGCTGCAAAAAAGGCTGACACAGATCCCAAAGATTCTCCAAAGGCAAAAGAGACTTCATTATGGGCAGCATTTCTTGGTGGATTAGGTGGCGGATTAATTGCCTTGCTCACACCTTGTGTTTTCCCAATGATTCCAATGACAGTTAGTTTTTTTACGAAACGTGCTAGAAGTCGTAAAAAAGGAATTCAAGATGCATTGATTTATGCATTGTCAATTATCGGAATTTATGTTGCTCTTGGATTATTGGTAACGCTTGTTTCTGGTGATCCCCAAACCTTAAATCAACTCTCAGCAAACATCTGGTTCAACCTTGCCTTCTTCCTCATTTTTGTTGTTTTCGGAATTTCATTCTTGGGCGCATTCGAATTAACCTTGCCTGCAGCCTTCGTAAATAAAATCGACAAGGCTTCTGACAAAGGAGGATTGATTGGAATATTCTTCATGGCATTTACTTTGTCCTTGGTTTCTTTTTCCTGCACGGGTCCAATTGTAGGAACCGCTTTGGTACAAGCATTGAGTATCGGAATCAAAGGACCTTTGTTTGTGATGTTGGGATTTTCCATTGCACTTGCATTTCCATTTGCATTATTCGCGATGTTCCCTGGTTGGTTGAATTCACTTCCTAAATCGGGTGGATGGTTGAATTCTGTAAAAGTTGTAATGGGATTATTGGAATTTGCATTGGCAATGAAATTTCTTTCCAACGTTGATCTTTCTTACCATTGGGGAATTCTCACAAGAGAAATTTTCCTTTCCATTTGGATTGTTTGTTTTTCTCTTATTGGATTTTATTTATTGGGAAAACTCAAATTTTCGCACGACAGCGATGTGAAACACATTTCTGTTCCAAGAGTAATTTTTTCCATCATCACATTTTCATTCGTGATTTATATGGTTCCCGGACTGTGGGGCGCACCTGTGAGAGCATTGAGTGGAATTCTTCCTCCATCCTATTACAGTGAAAATGTTTCATTTTTCGCTGGTGGAGGAAATTCTGGAGAATCAAAAGAAGCTTTGCCTGAAGGAGTGGATCCTGAACATTGTCCGCTTAATCTAAGTTGTTTTCACAATTACGATTTAGCATTAGCATATTCAAAAAAACAAGGCAAACCTTTGTTCGTAGATTTCACAGGATACAATTGTGCGAATTGCAGAAGAATGGAAGACAATGTTTGGCCTGATCCATCAGTGGTCAATCAATTGCGCAGTGATTACGTTGTTGTTTCACTTTATTGCGATGACAAAGCAGAACTTCCTGAAAATTTGAAATACACAACGAAGACCGGAGTGAAAATCAAAACGTGGGGGAATAAATGGAGTCAGATGCAGATTGATAGATACGGATCGAATTCACAACCTCTTTATGTTTTGTTGGATGCCAACGAAAAGAGATTGACAGATTCTGCATATGGTTATACTCCCGTTGAACGTTATGCAAAATACTTGAAAGAAGGAAGTGAAGAATTCAAGAAAAGATTCCCTAAAGATTCTGTAGGGAAATAATAATGATTTAGTGTTTTCGCAACTCGAAATTTTTTCCGAGATAAACTCTTCTCACTTGTTCATCATTGGCCAGCTCTTCTGCGGTTCCGGCTTTTAGGATTTTCCCTTCGAATAATAAATAGGCTCGATCTGTAATCGTCAATGTTTCATGAACATTATGATCGGTGATAAGAATTCCTATGTTTTTTTTCTTCAGGCTTGCAACAACGCCTTGAATATCTTCCACTGCAATTGGATCAACTCCTGCAAAAGGTTCATCGAGCAAAATAAATTTCGGATCGGTGGCGAGTGCACGTGCAATTTCCGTTCTACGACGTTCACCGCCCGAAAGAGAATCACCCGTATTGGCGCGAATGTGTTGCAATCCAAATTCATCAAGAAGGCCTTCCAATTTTGCAGCTTGTTCGCCCTTTGTCAATTTGGTGATTTCCAAAACTGCTTTGATATTATCCTGCACACTGAGTTTTCTGAAAATAGATGCTTCCTGCGCGAGATATCCAATTCCCAATTGTGCCCTTCGATACATGGGTTCATTCGTAATATCTAAATCATCAAGAAAAACTCTTCCTTCATTCGGCTTGATCATACCCACGATGATGTAGAATGAAGTTGTTTTTCCTGCGCCATTTGGTCCGAGCAAACCCACAATTTCTCCTTGGCGAACGTTAATCGAAACGCTTTTTACAACGACTCGATTTTTGTATTTCTTTATAATATTTTCTGCGCCAAGAATCATAGGTTAAAATTACTGATTACAGAACACTAATTACATCACTATAAATTAGAATAATACTTGCAATGAAAATCTCACGCCAACAGGTGCAACGTTGGGATGATCAGCGCCAAGATAGGACAAGCGCCAAAAACAATCTATACGGAAGAATTTGAAAATGTTCTCTATTCCCGCTGCAGCCTCCATATACGGACCGTGATCGAGTGTATGCAAGGTTGTTGGGAAAACCATTTCAGCTTTGTTGGCAGCACTGACACTTCCCACCAGATACTTGAATGTTGCAACTTCTCTCCATTTTAATTTCCGCATTAATGGAATATGATTCAAGAAAAATCCTTCGAAGTGATGAATGATGGTTGCTTGTGCATACATATCACTCGCAAATTCAAAATAATTCATCATGTTGAATGCTGACCAATCATAAATGTAAGTTTCGTTTCCAGCATGCAGTGTCATCAATGGAAAGGGTACTTTTCCCCAAGTTTTTCCTGCTTCAAGAATGTAATTCGTGTAACCGAAAATTCCGAAACGTAAACGGTCATCCAAATTAATGCTTAGTTTTCTATATTGATATTGACTTCCGAAAACACCTTTCAAACCTTCCACATAAAGCACCTGAATAATTGGAGCTTTCGTACCCACGCTTGATCGTGTAAAAACACTTTCAACATATTTGTCATTATACGCGAATCGCACACCTAACTTTATTTCACTTGTTGTAATGCGTTGAAAATTCTGAGTACTTCCATCGGGTTGGTTCTGTACATATCCAACAGCACCAATAGGAAACATATTTCTTGTAGTAAAAGACAACTTGGTATCAAGTCCCTTAAACCATTCCCTTTCATAGTAATATTCATACGATTCTACCGTAGTAAAATTACTTAGTGGATTACGTTTGAAAAGTGTTGCAATAATATTGTCAGTCGTAAAGGCATTATTACTCAAGCCAAGAATTTCATTATCGTTTTTATAATTTATCCCTGTTAGTCGTCGAGGTTTTTTGGTAATAAATGTTTTGTAGCCAAATGAATATTTGAATTTCTCATCCTTCGTACCATATGCAACATACCCACTCAATTCCATCCAACGACTGAATGAATTACTAGTTCTTCCTCCCACTCTAAAACGTGTTCCTTCAATTGGATTTCCACTGATTGTTTTATACCAAGGGCCATATTCAAATGGACCAATCACTTTGTATCCGGTATAAGCAGTGATCACAATGGATTCCCAAGATTTATAAATATGCAAGGACTGAACAGAATCCACCATCTGATAAATCCCCTTTTCGGTTCTTGTGAGTGAGTCATGCCTTGAAGCAACCCAGAAGGAATCATTTCTATTTTCCGCTCCTTTCTCCACAACAAGATTATCCGTTCGCTGATAAAAATCTGCTTCCTTCGGTTTCTCAATTACAAAATCGCGATAGGAAGCTGTTTTCCTTCCGTAAAATCCCATTTTCTTATCAGCAAGGATAAAATCTCCAATCACCCTTTCCCGAATCATCATCCATGCGCTGGATTGATTGTCATATTCCTGAATCACATAAAAAGAATTCACGTAATTGATATTCGCATCGTCAACAATATTCATCTCCAATCGTTTCACCGCAAAAGCAGTATCAGCGATCCACACATTTCCAACAAATAAAAGTTCTTGTTTTCGTTTAGGCTTGAATTGAATCTGATAACACCAATGGCCATCAATCGTCATACTGTCGACGAGATAATATTTATAATACGCAACACCATTATTTGAAATCGGGCTTACAAATGATTTTCCAAAAACAAGAATGTTATTATCGTACACATCCACATTCTGGTACATATCACCAGTAAATTGGGCGACACTTGCATCTGCAACACCAGAAACTTTTGAACCTTTAATGATTTCCTTCTGACATTTTGGATTTTTCAGAAAATAAAAATCAGAAATGGATTCACTGAAGAAAAGTGGAAGGTGTGGTTTTTCACTTGGATTGGTGGAATCAATGGCGTCGAAAATAAATTTCACCGGCTTCATCACTTTCCGATTCTGAAATTTCTCATCGATGTTATTCAAATCAAATTCCAATTTATTATACACTTCATATTGGTAAGCATCCAGTTTCTGCTTGTTGTTTTCCTCTTTGTGCTTGTACACTTTTTTGAGAATGGTAACTGCAGGATTTTCACCAGGGACAATATCCACAACAGTCAAATCGGTCGACTTTGGTGCCATGCCGATATTGATTACTTGTGTTGCTCCCTGCTTAACTTTTAAAGTTGTGTTATTATAACCCACATAAATTGCGCGGATGGAATCCACATGACCCGTAATGTCAAAAGAATAATTGCCGTCGATATCCGAAACCGTTCCATAAATAGTTCCAATTCCAATAATGCTAACGAAAGGCATGACTTCATTTACCTGGGAGTTGTAAACCTTTCCAGAAATATGAGTGGTTTGAGCTGAAGCCGCCAAGAAAAAACAAGCGGAGAATAATAAAACTGAAAACTTTCGAATCATCTTTTTTATAGGGGAATTATCATAATTAAAGGTACAAATTTGGCCCTAAACTTTCAGGAATGTATCTCAGATAATTTGACGTTTGAAGTTATTTAAAGTTTAAATCAAAAAAATAATTGTGCTTACTCAGTGCGTCCATAAAAAACACATGAGTTAATTTATTGGAGATATTATTTCTTCCTGAAAACAATTGAGATTGGGGCGCCAGTGAATTCAAAGTTTTCGCGGATCTTATTTTCAAGAAAACGCTTGTAGGATTCCTGAACATATTGCGGATGATTACAGAAAAATGCGAAAACTGGAGATTTCGTTGGGAGCTGAGAAATGTATTTGATTTTCACATAACTCGCTTTCACGGATGGTGGAGGTGTATGTTCAATGATCGGCAACATAACTTCATTCAGCTTGGATGTTGAAATTCTGCGAGCACGATTTTCATAAACCTTCATTGCCAATTCCATTGATTTCAGAATTCGCTGTTTGGTCAATGCAGATGTGAAAAGAACCGGAACATCCTTGAAGGGTCTGATTTTTTCCAGAATTCTTTCCTCGAATTCCTTTGTTGTCTTATGATTTTTCTCAACGAGATCCCATTTATTTACGAGGATCACGATTCCTTTTTTATTGTTGATCGCAAGGTGAAAAATATTCATGTCTTGCCCTTCAAATCCTTCTGTCGCATCCACCACCAACAAACAGATATCACATTCTTCAATTGCTTTGATGGTTCGCATGACGGAATAAAATTCCAAATCCTCATGCACTTTGGTTTTCTTACGAAGTCCCGCCGTGTCCATCAACATCACATCAAATCCGAAACCATTGAAATGGGTGTCAATTGTATCTCTGGTTGTTCCAGCAATATCGGTCACGATATGTTTTTCTTCACCGATCAACGCATTTAAAATTGAAGATTTCCCTGCATTCGGTCTACCCACAATTGCAATTTTGGGAATTTTTATTTCTTCAGGAACTTCTTCAGGATTGAGATGCTGTACCAATTCATCCAGCAATTCACCTGAGCCTGCACCATTGACAGCGGAAACAGGATATGGTTCACCCAAACCAAGTTTATAAAATTCCGCAGCAGCAAAAACCTTATCACCAGTATCTACTTTATTCGCAATAAGAAAATATTTTTTCTTGGTTCTTCGAATGATATTTGCAACAATTTCATCCAGCGCAGTAATTCCCTCCATTGCATCGACAACAAACAAAATGATATTTGCTTCTTGAATTGCAATTTCAACTTGCCTGCGAATCTCCGCTTCAAATACATCTTCCGATCCTTCAGAATATCCACCGGTATCAACAACTGAAAAAGTACGTCCATTCCATTCCGAGTGACCATAATGACGATCGCGTGTAACGCCAGAAATGGCATCCACAATGGCCTGACGGTGACCGACTAAACGATTAAAAAGAGTGGATTTCCCAACATTCGGGCGCCCAACAATTGCTACTAAATCTGACATTCTGCAAAGATACGGTTTAGTGGTGAGTTCGGAGTGGTGAGTTCGCAGATTCAGAGAGCCTTTACTCCGAACTAAACACTATCAACTAAACACTTTCTAAAGGTATCCGTATCGCTTCAGCTGTCTTTCCGAATCTCTCCAGTCTTTATCCACTTTCACGAATAACTCGAGATAGACTTTTTTCTGAAGGAATTTCTCAATGTCAAGTCTCGCATCGGTGCCAAGTTTTTTAATGGCACTTCCTCCGCTGCCTAGAATAATTCCTTTTTGAGATTCACGAACCACAAAAATAATGGCTCTGATCTTTACGAGAACTTCCGTTTCCTTGAATTCTTCAACGACAATTTCCACTGAATAAGGAATTTCTTCTTGAAAATTTCTAAGAATTTTTTCACGAATGATTTCCGCTACGAAAAACTTTTCGGGTTTATCGGTGAGCTCATCTTTTGGAAAATAGGCTGGATGTTCTGGAAGAATGGAAATGATTTTATGGAAAACATCTTCCGCATTTTTCTCATTCAAAGCGGAAATTTTCATGATCTCTGCATTGGGCAACAAGCGTTTCCATCTCACTTCTTCCTCATCCGCTTTCATGGTAACAACAAGATCGATTTTATTAAGCAAAACCAAAATTGGCGCTTCAATTTTTTTGATCCTTTCAAAGGTTTCCGCTTCGATTGCTTTATTGTCGGTAAGATCAACGACCAATAAAAGAATATCAGCATCGGCTAAAGCGGAACTCACAAACTGCATCATTCCCTCTTGCAATTTGTAATTCGGTTTCAGAATTCCAGGCGTATCAGAATAAACAATTTGAAAATCTTCTCCATTCACAATTCCCATAATGCGATGACGTGTAGTCTGAGCCTTGGAAGTGATAATGGAAATTCGCTCTCCGACGAGCGCGTTCATGAGCGTACTTTTTCCCGCGTTCGGATTCCCGATGATATTTACAAAACCTGCTTTGTGCATGCCACAAAGGTAGTTGATTGGTTGCTGGTGATTGGTGATTAAGAAATAATAATCAAAATAAAAAAGGTGATTGGAATTGGGTGATCAGTCTTCTTCGAATAGAAAACAAGTTTTCTACTGTTCTCCCTATCACAACCCAGTTACCAACCACCCATTACTATTGCTCAAGTATTCTGATCAATGATTTCCTTCAAATGATTCGCTGGAACAACGCCAGATTGGCGCCATTTGATTTGACCGTTTTTGAAAAGAATCAATGTGGGAACTCCTCGCACGTTATAGGCACTCGCAGCTTGCGGACTTTTATCCACATCCACTTTTATGATGGAAGCCTTCTCCCCTATCATCGTCTTCAACTCGACAAGAATTGGCGCCATCATTTTACAAGGGCCACACCATTCCGCGGAAAAATCCACAAGAACCGGTTTGTCGGAGTTTATTATTTCTGCAAACGTTGCCATTTTATTTATCTCCTTTCACTTTTACTTCTTCAAAAGAAATACTTTCAGGAACCTCTGTTAAACTTTTTTTCGGAGGGTTTGTTGAACAGGCTCCCACTCCACAACAACCCCAATTAAATGCAGACTGGACAAATAACAATCCACCGGCAATGGCATAAATCGTTTCTTTTGTTTGAAATGCTTCATACAAAATCACGATTGCAAAAAACATTCTTACGACACGTTGAAAATGCCAATTACGCAAAAAGGTGTTTCTCCAATCAAAACTGCTGGAATTATTTTCCATAACGTTTCAGATTCTGCCAAGCTCCGGCATTGTGCACATTCGTATATCCTTTACTTTTCAAAATTCCTTTTGCAGAAGCACTTCTCATTCCAGATGCACAACAAGTAAGAATAGCCTGTTCTTTTGATTTGAACTTTTTCAAATTTTCACTCAATTGATCAAGTGGAATATTCAGAGAACCTTTAATGTGTCCTCCAGCATATTCTCCTTTTGAACGAACGTCAACAATGATTGCTCCCTGATTGATCAATTCACCAAGGTCAACTTTCGGACCCATTCCCAATAAATTTTTTATTGCTTGTATCATTTTTTTATTTTTTTAGAATTGAGAATTTACATCCATCCAAGATCCACCATTCTCACAATTCACTCCATGCTGTTGGAGAAATTGTGTTGCTTGGCCGCTTCTTCCACCCGAAGCGCAACAAAGTATTACATGTTCCATCTGCTTGATTTCTTCCAAACGTTGTTGGATTTCCTGAAGCGGAATATTCACGCTTCCTACAACATGTCCTCCACTGTATTCCGCACGTGTGCGAACATCGACTACAACCGTATTTCTAGCTTCCATTTTTATACGTTTTTTATTGATTATTAATTTCTGATTTTTTTTCTTCTTTTTTAAACATTCCAAAAAACAATGTTCCCATTATTCCACCGTAAATAAAACTGTTCAAAGGTTTCGAAGTGATCGCACAAGTGCCTGAAGCGCAACCGACAAAATACCAGTAAGAAATTCCAGCAATCGCTCCAATGCCAAAACCAATCATTTCCAATTTATATTTCTTAATGAAATTATTCATAGGCACAAAGTTCTGCTTTCAACTTCGGTTTTTTTGTAACATTTGTTCCAAAGGAATACTTTCACCAATGAAAAAGATCAATTCGCTTTCTCTTTTTTATTTGTCCGAATTCCAAAAGGCAAATAAAGTGGGCAAAAACTGATCAAACTTGTGAGTATAAAAACTCCAGCAAGTGCCAAACCAATAATGGCGACAGTTCCATTTATTTGATGTGTAAAATAAAGGATTGCAATTGTGACTGCGACCAAAACCCTTATGATTCGATCGACATTACCCACGTTCTTTTTCATAGTTTGTAATTTTGATACAATATTACAACCGTGAAGTTTTTCAGAACGTAACAATTATCACTTAAGTCGATAACATTTCAATATTATTTCTGCCAAGCCGAACCAAGTTCTTCTGTTCCATTGTTTTCAAAAGTCGTGAAATGGCTTCCCGATGCGTATGCAATTCATCGGCAATTTGTTGATGCGTTAAATCAAGAACACGAGTATTTAAAGCTTTGGAACGCTCTTGCAAATAATGCAATAATTGCTTGTCCATATTATTGAAAGCAATTAGATCAATCACTTCCATCAATTCCTCAAATCGATTGCTATAATTACTGCTCACGTATGCTTTCCACTCTGGATAAATAAACCACTCTTCCATCAACATAACTGGAATCATCATGACAACGGAAGTGATTTCTGCTACGGCTTTCACCATACTTTTTTTGCCAGCCTGACAACACGTCAAGGCCATTGCACAAGTTTGTCCAGGATATAAGTGATACAGAAATATTTCTCTTCCTTGTTCATCCACCCTAACAATTCGGATAGACCCTTTCATCACAATTGGAATAAAAACAATATCATCACCAGGATTAGAAAGTACTTCATCCTTTTGCAACACTTTTACACGCGAATGTTTTTCTATTTCCGCAACAAGAACGGGGTCACTGAAAATCTTGAATTCCATAATGCTTTTTTTAGCGCTATGAAAAGTACGCATTGCCTTTTAATTTATCCAAGAGAAAAATTTGGTCGTCAAATGGAATGCATTTGTCGATATATCCAAGAAAAATAATTTCCTTAAGAAGATAGAAACCATTTTTTTTCTTGTCATTAACTACCAATAAGGCTTACCTTTAATAAAATATAAATTCACCAATGAAAATGATACTACTTTCTTACTCATTATTTTTTACTTTCCTTTTTGCATTCGGAATTTCTTCCAATGTAAATGCACAATGCCAAGCCGGTTTTACATTCACAGTTGGTTCAGCTTCTGCTGCATTCACCAATACATCAACGGGATATTCGCTTCCGATATATGTTTGGGATTTCGGTGACAGTCAACAAAATTATATTGCGAACCCAACTCATTTTTTCAATGCTGCAGGAACCTACACGGTGACCTTGACAGTACACGATAGCTTGACACTTTGCCAAAGCTCCTATTCTCTTCCCGTAACTGTAACTGCTGGATGTAACTTCATCTCCGCATATGCAAGCACTACGAACACGACAGCTTGTAATGTATGTGATGGAATTGCTACAGGTCTTGTAAGTGGAGGAACTGCTCCATATTCCTATTTGTGGTCAAATAGTTCAACCCTTGCAACTCAAAATAACATGTGTATTGGTGATTACGTTTTGACTGTCACAGATGCAAATGGATGCGCTTCCGATGCAAACGTACATGTGGGTTGTCCAGATTCATGCCATGCCAACTTCTACATTAATAATGTGATTGCCACTACCGTTTATGTGACAAATAACTCTAACGATACTTCAAGCAATGTTCAGTTCCAATGGTTGTTTGGTGATGCCACAACATCCAATCTTATTAATCCAAGCATGCATACCTATGCGCAATCGGGCAATTACACCATCACGTTAATCATGGTAGATAGTCTTAATTCCTGTTCTGATACTCTTTCAAATGTTGTTACTGCTGGCGGACCTAATTCATGTTACACTTCCTTTTCAATGGTAGAAGATTCTTTCAATCTTTCACAGTGGTATATTTATCCAACGGCAAATGGGCAAGCTCCATTTACTTATTTATGGGATTTTGGTGACACCACCACTTCAACACAAGCTACTCCTTCCCATAATTATGCTTACGCATGTCACCATGTAGTTTGCCTGACAATTACCGATGCGAATTCCTGTATAAGTTCCTATTGTGATTCTTCAATGGTGCATCGTATCAATTCCTCTTCTTACATGCTTTCTGTAACTGCGATGCCAATTGTTGTATCTGGAATTCAAGAACAAAATGAATTGAAAGGTTCTGTTTTCCCGAATCCGGTTTCTGATTTTATTACTGTTTCTTTCAACAAAAACATTTCTGGTACTTTGCGTATTACAGACATAACAGGAAAATTAATTTTGGAAAATAATTTTGTTGGTCAAGCAAAACAGATTGATGTGAGTAATTTGCCTCAAGGAATTTACAATCTCAGTTTAATTGGCGATGTGGCTAATTGGAACGAGAAATTGGTGATTCTGCGATAATATTTATCAATTTATAATAAGAGGCATTTGTTTAACGACGAATGCCTTTTTTCATGGAACAGAAATGATTCGCTTCCCAATCTTCCCCGTACTATTCATTTGCTGATGCCCTACCTGAATTTCAACTTCAGTAAATGAAGTTTTGGCTTTCATTTTGGTCTCCGGTTTTGCAATGATTTTTTTAAATGAAGGATTTGTTTGTAAGGATCCTTTTACCAAGGCTAACGCTGGGTAAATAGCACCCAAGAAAACCATTTTCATCAAAATTACTCTCCAATTCATAACTCCTCATTTTCATGTAAAAATGAAGGAAAGATTTTGTGTTTCATGTGATGAATGCCACGACATGCAATGATCATTTGCATTT
>CAIQQJ010000156.1 GCA_903873905.1 uncultured Flavobacteriales bacterium | reverse complement strand
TGTTGTAAACCTAATCACCCAATCACCTAATCACCCAATCCCTCTTTTCTGTAATAAGTAAATAATTTATCGATTCCGACATTTTCTTCATTGGTAAAATTGTCTTTCATAACTGGAGCTTTTACGCCAGAACCTATGTTTTTTGTAGCAACAAAAACCCTTGCTTCATCCCAAAGATTTTGTTCGAGAAATTTATTGATGAGCGCAGCACCTCCTTCGACTAGAACGGATTCTAATTTTCTTTCGTGTAAAATAAACATCACTTGGGCCAATGGATCTTCAGAAAAATCGATTGGAATAAATTCTGCTCGGTCCGTATAATAATGTGCGCCTTCGGTGAAAACGATTGTTGGTGAAGTGCCATCAAGGATTTTTGCTGTGGAAGGAATTCTTTTTTGCCTATCGAATGTCAGTCGTACAGGATTTTTGCCGTCGATCAATCTTACGGTCAATTGTGGGTCATCTGAAATTACGGTATTCGTTCCGACTAGGATAGCTGCTTCTTCTGATCGCCATTGATGAACGAGTGTATGTGATTCCGGTGAAGAAATAATGGCACGCTCATCTCGTTCATCTCGATCATGGTCAATAAAACCATCTTCCGATTGCGCCCATTTCAAAAGAATATAGGGACGCTGTTTCGTTATTGAAGTGAAAAATCTGCGGTTGAGAAATTGCGCTTCTTTTTCCAGCACTCCAACTTTTACATCAATACCATTCAAGATTAATTTTTGAATTCCCATTCCTCTCACTAGCGGATTTTCATCGAGACAAGCAACTACTACATATGGGATTTCTTTTTCGATAATGAGATCGGAGCATGGCGGTGTTTTTCCTTGATGATTGCAAGGTTCGAGACTTACATATAAGGTAGCTTCTTTTAAAAGGTGTGGGTCATTGACACTTTTGATTGCATTCACTTCGGCGTGTGGTCCACCAAATTGTTCATGGTACCCTTCTCCGATAATTATGTTATTGCATACGATCACGCAACCTACCATTGGATTTGGAGCAACTTTCCCCTTACCATTAGCAGCGAGCTCTAGACAACGCTCCATAAAATGTTCGTGCGAGTGCATGGGCAAAGTTAGTGGTTTGTTCCGAAGGCTTGCTTTGGGCATTGCGCGGTATATTACTTTTATAATTACTGGGAAAGATGGAATTCAATCAAAAATTTAGGACGAACAAGAAACGACCGACAAAAACAACCAACTAATTTTCCTTTTGAGAATATGATCTGTTTAGGTAAATTTGCCTTCTCTAATATATTAAAATGGCTGTTTACCGATTCCGTATAGTATTTGAAGATGATGAAGATGTAATTCGAGAAATTGATATTCTTGGAAAACAATCTTATGAAGAATTTCATCACGCCATTCAAGAGGCGATAGGTTTTGATAATTCAAAAGATGCTTCTTTTTTCATGAGTGATGATTATTGGAGAAAAGGCCAGGAGTTAGCGCTTAATCCACCACAACAAAATGATGACGATGATGATTATCCTTCTTCACGTAAGAAAGAAATTCGTCATATGTCGAAATCAAAGATTGCGGAGTACATTGAGGATCCACATCAGAAAATGGTTTATGTTTTTGATCCTGCCGTAAAATGGACTTTGATGATTGAGCTTTCGAAAATTGTTACACTCGATCCAAAGGCGAATTATCCGAAAACAATAAAATCTGATGGTGTTGCTCCGAAACAATACAAACAGAATTTAGCTGTTCCTCCTGTAGATGAAGACGAAGAAGAGGAAGATGACAAGAAGGTGAAAGAAAAAATATTTATGGCGGTTGAAGCCATAGACGAAATGGATCATTTGGGAGATTCGGAAGAAGGTGAAGATGCGCCTGCTGATTCGGAAGAAGCTGTCCCTGCTGATGAAGACTCGAATGAAGAGGAAGCAGCAGATGATTTTGATCCCGGTGATTTTGCCGGTGGCGAATCAGAAGAGTTCTAATGCAACGTCCATTACTTGTAATTATTCTAGGACCAACCGCGGTTGGAAAAACTGCTGTAGCAATTGCATTGGCAGAAAAATTCAAGACGTGTATTCTCTCTGCAGATTCACGACAATTTTATAGGGAAATTCCAATAGGAACAGCCCAACCTTCGGCAGCTGAATTGAATTCCGTTCCTCATTTTTTCATTGCAACAAATTCCATTATAGAGCAAATTGATGCTGGAAGATTTGGGCGAGAAGCAAGGGCTTTGTTGGTGGAGGAATTCAAAAAAAATCAAATCATCATCATGGCGGGCGGTAGCGGACTTTATATTGATGCTGTCATAAATGGTTTTGATGAATTGCCCGATTCAGATCTTTCCATTCGCGAGGAATTGCAAATGTCATTAGAAAAAAATGGCATTTCTGTTTTGCAAAGTGAATTGGAAAAATTGGATCCAGAATATTTTGCACAGGTTGATAAGGATAATCCAGCGCGTTTGATTCGCGCAATAGAGATTTGCCGTCTCTCTGGAAAAAAATATTCTGAATTGCGTTTGGGAAAATCAGCGCATCTTCCATTTGATGTTTTGAAAATTGGTTTGGATTTGCCTCGTGAAGAATTGTATGATCGTATCAATAAGCGTGTTGATGCGATGATGGAAAATGGTTTGGAAGATGAGGCACGGAAAGTTTTTCCCAATAGAAAATTGAATTCACTGCAAACTGTTGGTTACAAGGAATTGTTCGATTTTTTTGATGGAGCGATTACGAAGGAAAGAGCGATTGAATTGATCCAACAACATTCCAGGAATTATGCCAAGCGACAATTGACTTGGTGGAGGAGGGATGCTGAAATAAAATGGTATGCCCCGAAGGAGATTTCCGAAATCGAGCAATTCATAATTACTATTAGACAGATTAATAATTAAAATTTCTAATTTGCTTACGAAATAATATTTCTCTTTTCATTTATTTGAAAATCCCCTATGAAAAACATCCAATTGAATTGCTTTCTGGGAATTATATAGGGCTTGCAAGTGCCAATGGAGAAATTGAAGATGCGGCCAAAGTTGCGAGATTGAAAAAAATAGAAGGAATGGTAACTGATAAAGTAATTCTCAACCTTTGGAATAACGATCATGGCAATAGCACTGAAATTTTATATTTCGGGAAAGTGGACAAGAAGTGGTATTTCTTAATTCTTGACTTGACGGATTTTTGTGATCAGGAGTAGGTGATAATTCCTAATCAAAATTCTTGTCACGTCTGAGTTTCTTCTTATCTGAAACTTTTTTCTTCCCAACAAATCTTTTCTCCTTCACTGATTTCGAAATTCTCGTCTTCTTCCTTTTCTTGACGGGCTTCAATGCATTTTCTAGAATCGTATATAATTTGGCAATCGCTTGTTCTCGATTTTCGTGTTGTGAACGATCACCGTCTTCTGTAATTCTTAAAACGCCTTCATTAGTTAATCGGGAATCCAATTTTACCAATAAAATATTTTTCTGTTCATCTGAAAGCAATTTCGAATTTGGAATATCAAACATGATTTCAATCTTTGAAGAAACCTTGTTTACATGCTGTCCGCCTGCACCGCCTGAACGGGTGGCTTTTATTTTGCATTCCTTTTCGAGATTTAAGTTAATGAGGGACATGTTGCAAATATAGCGAGTCCAAGGAGGGTGGCAAGTGACAAGTGACAAGTGAAAAAAATAAGTTGAATATCTAATTGCAAAAATCACGCATGTCCCTTGTTCTCCGCCTCTTGTCACCTGTCACTTGCCAATTTTTTAAGTAATTTTAGAACGATGAACCTTGTAGTGAAAACCTTCTTCCTTTTTATGATCACAATGGCATTCTCCTTGCAAGAAATTCATGCATCTATAAGACGAACGGAAACAAAGGAGTATTACGCGAATGGGAAAATTAAAAGTGTGACTATTACAAGAATTAAAACACCAAGAAATATAGATCTGTTTAACTTTTATAAAGAAACGAAAGTGAACAGAACGGAATTTGACTCCATCAATGGAAATAAAAAAATGCATTCTGTTCGCATCACAAAGGTTGGA
>CAIQQJ010000155.1 GCA_903873905.1 uncultured Flavobacteriales bacterium | reverse complement strand
TTCTACAAGATTTAAAATTGATGGTTCTAAATTTTCGCAAATCATTTTTATCGTTGATTTATCCAATCCTTTCCAAATCACAGATTTTTCTACTTCGCACCTTTCGATTCCGGCAACCAATAATTTCGAGCCGTTTATTGATGCTCTTGGGCTTACAATGTGTCTGACATCTAATTCAGTAATTGTTCTTCTAACTTCTTGAACAAAATCAACCCATTCATCATTGGCTGCTAATTCTCTTTCCAAGTTTTCATCAAATTTCCAGTCAATAAAAACAAATCGGTCTAGTGAAGCTGCATCCAATTGATTTCGTCCTACGTATTGTCTATCTGCACCTTGACCAAAAGTGTTAGCTGCAGCAATACAATAAAAATTTTCGTGTTTCTTTATCTGTTTGTCGGGGAAGTCCATATAATCATTTGCAAGCGCAGCATTAAAGGCTAAAATTGCTTGAGGATAACTTGCATCTATTTCATCGAATAGAAAGAGTCCTCCGTTTTCATAGGCTTTACGAAATTCTGTTGCAACAATTTGTCCTTGTGCATTTATGAATCCGGTTAATTTAAATTCACTAGCGATTGCACCTGTATAGTAAAATGGAATATCGAGTGATTTTGCGCAATGAATTGCTGCAGTTGTCTTCCCAGATCCGGCAGGTCCGACCAAATAAACATTCAATTTTGTAGAAAGAATTTGCATGAGATTTGGGAGTTGAGAATGCTCAAAGCCTAGGTCAATCGCTTTTTTATTATTGACTTTTATGATTACCTCAAGTGGTTTCCTCTTTTTTAAGCTTACAATTTCTTCTCTGATGACTTTCAGTTCATCACTTACACTGCCTTCATTACTACCAAGTCGTATTTCAATTGACGAAATCTTTTGCTCAACTGAATCCAGTCCTTGTTTTAATAGGGAGTCTTTGTTGGACAATTCCTGTTTTAGTTCTTTATCAGCTGTTTGCCATTCTGAATTTTCTACTTGTATTTCAAGAGTCGGTACAACTGAATGTATTAATTCACAAATATTTCTTTCTAGTGGACTATTTGGCAGAATGGGGTTTGTCGGTTTGATGATTTTTCCATTACTCATTTTTCATTTAGGGTTTAGGTGATTAGTCAGTTTGTGTTTTCTTCAACTTTATTTAGGTAGTCTAACCTTAGGCTATGATTTTTGAATCATTCCTATTTTCCTTTCGGTTTTGGAGGATTATTTCCTCTTCCTCTTCCTGAGGGCTTACCCGTTGTACTTGGTGCATTCGGAAGTGGTGTTTTTGTCTTCGACATTTTGTTTGTTTTTTATTGTTATTGAATGAGTAAATAATTCTGATCTATTTTTCGATTGAAGTAGCAGTTAAAATCAGAGTAGAAGCATGTGATCAGAATGTTGCCCTTTATTTTAATGAATAGCTCACATTTTATTTTTAGCCCGTTTCTTTTTAAATAATTTCTACTAATAACAATCAAATGATTATTCGTGTTTGAGTTAACTTTTTTCAATACAGTTTTCAAAAGCTCATCGCTCACATTACGATCCCATTGACGATATAAAAAATGATCTGTTTTTCGGAAGGAATGAATCTTAGTTTCCATTTGCGAATTCCTCCTCTAGTTTTTGAAAAATGTGGTTGGAAATTTCTTCAGGCGAATTGAATTTGTCGGTATCAATTACTAGATCATGATTATTGGGGTCGGAGTAGTTCTCGCCATATGCATTTATGAATTGTTGGAGAAATGAATCGTTTCGTTCCCTAATTGTTTCATGGGTTTCATTTAGTCGATTCGCTTGCCTCAATCTCTTTTCTGCCTCTTCCTCACTTACCTTGAGAAAAATATTATAGGACTTTTCGATAAACTTATAACCCATTCTATAGTCGATAATGGCTCTTGAACTTTGATTGCATTCGTTGGCGAATTCGGTATCGATTTTCAAATCCATAGTTTTATCCAAAGTGCATTTCTTTTGAAATTCAACTATGCTCAATCCTTCACTTTCGGCAATGGTTCTAATTTTGTTGCCAAGTGATGTAAATGAATATTGAAGTTTGCTTCCCAATAATTTTCCTACGGAACTTTTCCCTGAGGCCACTTCTCCTGATATCGTTATTCTTTCAGGAAATCGATTAGTCTTTTGTTTCCATTCATACATTCCTCCTCGTCTGAGAAAAAGTTCGTAGTCAAAATTGATTTGTGATAAGGCTTTTTCCACACCAACTTGGATTATCGAATTGCTATATGTGTGTTTGCCATTCGTACTATCGAAAAAACAACCTTCTGGATTTACCATGATGTAACTTCCGCGAATTAATTCAATGTCTTCTGGAACGGTTTCGAGTTTTACGTTATGTTTATTATTCCTATTTATGAATTGCAGGAATTCATTTTTACTGACTTCAAATCCACTCTCATCTGAATTTTGTCCTTCAACAGGCATTGCTTGCAATATTTTCCAGCGATCAGGTTTTGCTTCTTCTATGAAGTGATTAAAGTCCTCATCAAGATTGAATCTTGAAACAACAGTATTGATTTTGATCTTCTTTTTGTCTTTACGAAGATTTTTTATCAGTTCTAAGTAGAATGCTTTAGTTAGGACTGTTTTGCCATGCAAGGCGCGTCCTGATGCAAGATTGACGGAGTCGGATGTGCTGTCAATGCTTAGGGCTATCCAATCCAAGTAAGGGATAAGTTCATCGTAAACTTTTTTCTCTGCAAACTTTGTCCCATTGGTGACGATTGTGGTCGTCATGCCAAGCTCCTTTGCGAGCTTTGCGAGTGCAGGAAGTTCTTTTACTAAAGTGGGCTCACCGCCAGCAAAGTTGATTTTTTCAAAACCAGCTGCTGCCAGTTGACGAATGATTTGTGAGGATCGTTGGAAATCATGTTTGACTATTCCGAGATCCTTAAAGGTTGCAAAGCAGAACTTGCAACGCATGTTACACACCTGGGTTAGGTGGTAGTTTACACTAGGGCTTTGGGTTGGCATGTGGGATATTTTCCACTAAGCAACTCAATTGGCCAACTCGCCTCAATTCGCTGTAACGAAACGACGCAAAAATGTAATGAAAAGGTTATTTAATGCTACGGCTTTAGATGTGGCTTATGCTCGAAAAAAGCGGCTTTGTAGTTGTCACCAAGTGTGACTTCCTTCAGTTTATTATCCTTCAGATTTATGCCGATAAGATCCTTTGACATCAATTTGGTTACGAAACTGAGATTAACTATTTCGGAGTGATTTATTTTTAGAAATTTTCCCGGGGGCAATACATTTACCAAATCCTCGAAACCATATTGTTTTGCCGTAATAATACTCCCATTGTTCATGTGTATGTCTTTATCCCTTTTGTCATCAACGTTTGTAGTGATATAAACAATTGACTCTGAAAGTATTTCTTCTAGTCGAGCATCTTCTGTCCTAAGAACAATAACGGAGCTTGAAATTTGCTTTAGTACCTTTTCAATGGCTTGTTTTAGCCGACTAGTAAGAATAGGTTTTGGTACAAAATCAATTGCATCAATGTCAAAGGCCTTGATAGCCTCATCAGTATGACCAGAAACAAAAATTATCTTTTTCCCTTTGAGTTTCTGGGCTACTTCAATTCCATGAATGTGCATTTCCATATCCAAGAAAATAATTTCTGATTTCAGATCGGAAACCTTTGCCAAGAATTTATCGGGATCCGTAAATACCCTTTCAACTTCCAGTAATCCAATTTCCTCAATCTCCCTTTTTAATGCATCAAGATTCAATTCAACATCATCAACTAAAATGCAAAGTGGTTTATTTTTCATGAAGGGTCAGTTTTAAATTTGCAGAAAAGAATTCCCCAGAGGGTTTGTAATCTAATTGATAATTATTTGGATAAAGCAATTCCAAACGTTCAATGAGTTTCGCATATCCAAGTCCTCCTTTTTGTTTTATTTTTTTATCTGAAATTCGATTTCTTACCGAATATATTATTTGATTTGGTAAAATAATTTCAAGTTTGATGTGGATAAACGCTTCCTCTGATTCAATGTCACCATGCTTGAATACATTCTCAATAAAATGAGCAAAAATCATTGGGGGGATTTTCATCCGTTGATAAAATTCTTCGTTTGCTTTATCTTCCAGATTTGTCGTAACCTTCACATTAGGTTTTAATCGCAAACGGTATAATCGTAAATACTCATTTGCAAACTTCACTTCCTTTTCAAGTGACACCAATCGCTGTCGGGCATCATAAAGCATATAATCGAAAATGCCAGCCAAACTTTCCACAGAGTTCAATGTTTGTTTCGCAAGATGTTGGATTGTGTTTAACGTATTTCTGAATGAATGAGGATTGAGCATGATTTGCAATCCATCGAGTTTGCTTTCGTATAGTTGTTGTTGCAATTCTTTATATTGCTGATTCCCATAATCCAAATGTTGTTCTAGTTCTGCTCTTCTAGCATCAAGAATTGAATATTGCTGATTCCCATAATCCAAGTGTTGTTCTAGTTCTGCTCTTCTAGCATCAAGAATTGAATATTGCTGATTCCCATAATCCAAATGTTGTTTCAGCTTATTGGCTCTGGCTCTTGCGCGAAAGAACAGAATGATGAAAAGCAATAAGGCTATTATTAAAAAAAATTCGACGGCTGGGGACATTTTAAATGGAATTACAGAATGTCAAATATCACAAATTATCTTGTGCGTACAATCCCTGGAGATCAAAATTTCCCTTTACTTAAAAGTCTATTTTTTGTTCTGTTGAAAACCATATGTTGTAAAACAACTACTATCTTAACCTTATACTTTAGATAAGCAAATTAACCACATGATTACTATTTTTCTTCATTGGAAAATGGTTACTATAAAAGCAAAATACATAAAGAAGAAAATACAAATAATTGAACTATTATTTTAAGAAAAAGAATTGTAACTGTTTATTAATAGTCATATAATAACATTCCTTAAAATAGGGTTTAATATGATCTTCTTCAATCATCTCAAAATAAAACTTATTTGATCTATGGAATCCATCTACATACTCAAATTTAAGAGCATCGTAACTTAATTCTCTCTCAAAATCAGCCCTATCAATTTGAATAATACCTGGCTCTAATTCTATGTTAAAAATTTGCTTTTCTACAATTTTAAAAAACCAATTTTGATTATTAATTGAATACGGCAAATTGGGTTTAAAATATAATTCAAAATTATTAGTAATAGAATTATATCTGCTTAGATAATAATCATGTAAAATAGGACTAAAAGAACCATTTTTATCTAATAAATATTCGTCAATTTTATAAACATCAAATGTTCTATATTTTAATAATCGATTGAAATAATTAATAATGTAAAATTGAAGTTTTTCATCTGATATATATGAATCATTCATTTTTCGCTCACAATAACTCAGAAATGGATCACTAAATTTAGAGGTTAATACATTTATTTGAGCAGGGAAACCCTTGTGTAAATATCCTGGTTTATAATAAAACAAATCTCTTCCATAACAATCACTAACCGTATAATAATTACCACAATTATTTAATTTATAGTCATTAGGAAGTTTAACTTTCATAACGTTTGGTTTATAAATTTATTAAATCTTATGGACTGAATTGTATAATTTTAATGTCCTTTCAAGCCGACTATTTGAAATATTTATAATGATATTGCAAAATCAAAATTTATTTAACAATTACTTTTTCTTTCCTAACGAGCAATTATTGTATAAATTGTGAGGATGGGCAAACTTATTTCAGACAGAATATGAAGAAAGTGATAAACCAGCATTAAAACAGATATATTTATTATTAAAATAGCCTTAAAAATATCATAACTTAAATTATAAACTAAGTGATTTTGTGCACGTTTTTTAAAATGACCAAATAAATGGAAAAGAAAAATCTAACTGTAAATAATTCAATCGTCCGGATTGTAGGAGTTTTTGAACAAAATGTAACTAAAACATTTAAGAATAAATTAAGTGCATCTGGATTCAAAAGGATAGAAGAAAACGATATAACTTCTTTTCATAAGAATTACTGGTATCCCGAATTTAGAGATATGTTTTTTTTACAAAAAAACAAAACAAGTTCAAAAATATATACCAAATATCCTGAAGTAAAAATTGATTTTTTTGTTCGAAAGAATCCAAGCACTAGCGTAAATGAAACTCTTAGGGTTGAGATTGGTAAAATAGAACTTTTTACATTTAAAGATGGCTTAAATTTATTTGCTATTGAAGTTTCAATAACTCAAAAAGAACTATCATATTATTCAGACCTTACATTTGTTATTCGTGAAGTTTATAGAAAAGTAATGGATAATGGTAAAGAATACGATTGGGTAAATTGGATTGAAGAATTTTGTTTGTGTGGAGTAAAAATAAGTTCCAAACCCAAAGAAAAGAATGTTAAAGTGGATGATTATTCAGGTTCGAAATTTAAATTATACACTATTTTAGATATAGAAGAAGAATTAGATGATCGAACTAGAGAAGAGCTGCTATATGATGTAGGTTGTGTTGCTCCTATAGGAACTGCAGGAGGCAATGGATCGTTGACTCCAAGCAAGGAGTATTACAAAGAATTAATGAAAAATAAAATTTCTGTTTTTAGCAATTACGAAATATTACCACTTTTCGATTCTTATACTGCAATTGGAAAAAACATTCTTAAAGCGGATCAAAATTCGTTTGAGAGAAAAACTTGGTCTGAATCGTATTTTCGAATATACTTATATAACCTATTTATTAAATTTAATTTATTTCGATATAATTCTGAACTGATGAATGATTCAGAGGAAATACGGGATAAATTCGAAGAATTTATAAACACCTATAATTTAAGTCACTTATCTTATCACTTCTTACCGAACAAAATCTTTCATCAGCACAGGGAAAGTCTGGAGATAGATAGTGAATTAAAAAAATTCCAACAACGAGTTAATAAAATCAATCAGTCGATACAAGAAAAACAGCAAAAGAGAACAAATCTACTAATTACAATTTTTACGATTATCACATCTATAAGTAGCATAACGCCTATTTGGTCTTTTCTACAAGGATTGAAAAGTAGTTTAGAATGGAGTAATTCGCTTTTTTACGGATCGATAAGTATAATTTTAATTATTGTTGGGGTACCCGTTATTTCATATCTATTCCCTGAAAAAACGAAAAAGATAATTCGTCAATGGAAAAACCGGAAGAATTAAAGCTAACCTTACAAC
>CAIQQJ010000154.1 GCA_903873905.1 uncultured Flavobacteriales bacterium | reverse complement strand
TATTCCAACAACTTTTTCTGTCCAATAATTTTTCAGAAAACGTAAACGTGCTTCTTTCCTTTTCGATCCAATCAATAAATGAAAGTCAATTGCTGCACTGATTGCCATTTCAGAAGCGAAAGAACGTGTTCCCAGAGATTCAAATTTTCTGATGTCAGTTCCATCGGGTTCTCCATTGGAAAGTAATGCCCACACATCTTTAATTTTTTCTTTCTTGATCCACAACATCCCACTTCCGAATGGTGCGCATAACCATTTGTGCAAACTCGTCGCCCAATAATCACAACCGAGATCTCCGATTTTATATTCTATCAAACCGAATGTGTGTGCACTGTCGCAAACCACATCAATGTTTTTCTTGTGCGCTTCATCCGCAATCTTTCTCACGGGCAATACTTGTCCCACCCAATTGATCATATGTGTCACATGAACAACGCGAGTTTTATCTGTGAAAAGTGAAGTGTACTTTTTTGTCAATGCATCTGCATCTTCAGAGGGTAATTCATGATTCACCCAAACTAATTTTATTCCATCCCGTTTTTCCCTTTGCTTCCATGCATTCAACATATTGGGATAATCTTGCTTGGAAACAATCACTTCGTCACCAGCTTTCAAATTCAATCCGAAAATAATTGTGTTCAATCCTTCAGTGGAATTTCTGTTGATCGCAACTTCATCCGGTAAAACACCAGCGAGTTCTGCAAGTCGACGACGAATTGGTTCACGACCTTTATCCAACTCACGCCACATGTAATACGAGGGAGCTTCATTGCAATATTTATAAAAATTAATGTGCGCATCCTGAACAGGTTTTGGTTGCGGACTCACACCTCCATTATTTAAATTTATGATTGCAGGCGTAATGTCATATTGTTCGCGCACCCATCCCCAAAAATCATCATCACTCGCAACAAGTTCAGCCGACATTCCACTCACACGTTTTAATTGTTCCTTTCCACCACCAGCGAATAAAGGCTCGAAAATGGAAGGAACGGCAAAAGCACCAGCGGTGAAACCAATCTGGCGAAGAAATTTTCTGCGATCTGTCATTGGGATAAGTTAGAAAGTAAATATAGGAAAGAAATCTACCTTAATTAATGATTCAAAATTTGAACATTCAAAATTTGACATTCGACTAAAGCCCTTCAAAAATCGATATTACTTTTTGACCGGCGCCACTCTTTTGCTCTGTCAGCAAAGATGAGAATCATTATGACAAAGGGAAATAAAATCCAAAGTCGGCAAAAGGAAAACCATCAAATTCAACATTTTCCGGAAGGGATTCTTTCGGAACAACTTTCCAACTTTTTCATTGAACAACCAACTTTCCATTTCCAATAATTGATTCAGAATTTATCAATTGATAAAAATAAACTCCGTCAGAAAGTTCTACTGTTGAAAATTCGGTTTCCGAATTCTGAATCTTTGATCGCATCACTTCTCTTCCAGTAACATCAGTAAGAACAAGTTCAGCATCCTGAAGAATTATTTCCGAACTTATTGAAACAGTGAAATGATCAGATGCGGGATTTGGGAAAACATTTGCATTTTCATTTGTAGAAGCAATTGGATTTATTCCATTTGGAGAAGTTGTCAATCTGTTGGTATGTGTCCAATTGTGCGTTCCATCGCTTACCATCCAAGTATAATCACCAACATGCAAACCTTCGCCCGGCCAAGGATTCATATAATTCACATTGGTGCCATTTATTCCGTGTCCTACAATGAAATGTCCGCCACCTGCTGTCCAACCCCAACGAATTACAAAAGGTTTGTTACCTGAAATATCAGAATTGATTTCGGCCAATGTCAAAGCCGAAGCGACACCATAATTTGCAATTGCCCCAAAATGAACCAAAATATCCTGAATACTTCCATTGGACCCATAATTATAATTCCAATAATTGCAACCTTGATTGGGATCCACGCAACAATTTACCGTTCCAAAACTGGTCCATGTAATTTGTGTTCGTGCATAATCCGCAATGTCACACTGATTCAAAACATCTCCGTAATAATCAAGAATGCATTTACTGCAACCTGCCCAACACCATTGATTTTGTTCCTGAAATGTTTCCGGCACATTCAACACTTGCGATTTTCCAATTGTCGAATTGAGAAAAAGGAAAATCATCGGAAGAATAATAAACTTTTTCATGTGGATTAGTTTTTAGATTGTTCCGCTAATTTTTCTTTCACCAATTTCAGAATTTCCGATTGGGTAAATGTTGTTTTTCCGCTCAATGCAGTAATGAAACTTTCCGCAGATTGCATTGGAATGTAAGTTCCTTCGGCAAGCGACTGATTTGAATTTGTCGTTACAATAAAATCCATTCCCAGCGGATAAACGCGCAATATATAATTGTTGTTCGATTCTGATATTGGCGTTTTTTCTTGCAATTCTTTTGACAACACCATTCCTCCAATATCAACAACATTCAGCGTTGAATCTTTTCCGTAAACCGTTAGCAAAATCCTGTTATTCCCATTTACCGAAACTGGAACTCTCCATTCATTTTGCAAAAGGATATAATTCTTATCTGTCAATTTAGAATCCTGATAAAAATCGTTGGTGAATGTAATGGTCCGAAAAGGTTTTCCAATTTTACCCAATTTAAATTCTTCACGATTGGCGAATCCGAAATTATTTTCCTGTCCAACAGGAATTTTTGCCAATGAAATTGCAAGGTTGTCTTCCGCAACTTGTTTTACAAGTGTATCGCACTTTTCGGGAAAGGAAAATGCAAATGAACAAATAGCAAAAACAAATAGAATAGGGATAATTTTTCGCATGGGGATTTTTTTATGAAAATCTAAGATAGACTAAGATTTGCAATGCGACAAGGGGATTTACAGGAACAAAACAGAAATTTTACACTATTTTTTCCTTGTAAATAATTTCGCGTGAATCGCAATTACTTGAGGAACCAGCATTTCTTTCCCATCATTCACAATTACAAAATCAGCTCTCTGTATTTTTTCTTCTTGAGGCATCTGATTTTTTATCCTTCGCAGAACATCTTCAGGTGAAACGTTATCGCGATTTATCACGCGTTTGATACGCAATTCATCAGGAGCAGCAACCACAATCATTCCATCCACAAATTTGTCTTCACCAATTTCATAAAGCAGTGCGGCTTCCTTTATCACACATTTTGAATTCCTATTTGCTTCACAAAATCTTTCAAATGCTTTTGCAACGGCTGGATGAACAATGGCATTTAATTTTTCCAATTTGTTTTTATCCTTAAAAACAATTTCCGAAACTTTCTTACGATTCAATTTTCCATCCATGTAAATTTCTCCAGGAGCTATACTATTAAAAGTCTCAAGAATAGCCTTCTTCACTTCAGGGTTTTCATCCTGCAATTTTCGCGCAACTTTATCCGAATCAAAAACAGGAATTCCCAAGCAATGAAAAATTTCCGCAACGGTGGATTTTCCACTTCCTATTCCTCCTGTTAGTCCTATTTTTTTCATATTAAAAATGATCAAGTTTGAAAATTGCAATTCGAAAATTACAGAAACATTGAAACAAAAAAACAGATTCCAAAAATAATTTCTGGAATCTGTTTTCAATTTCTACATTAAGTTCTGACTATTTTGTTTTGATCAAACGAACAGCTGGTGAAATTTGTGTTCCGTTTACCAATTGAATGAAGTAAAGTCCACCTGAAAGATTCGCCCCCACCTCTACATTTCCTTCCTGGGAAGAAACCGATTGGATTGAAACGATACGCCCAGTAATGTCTTTTACTTCGATATAAGCGCCGATTACAGGCATTGCATCAAGTGCAAAATGAACAGTGGTTGTTCCATCAAAAGGATTTGGATAAACAGAAATTCCATTTGCAAGAATTGGATTTTGTATTCCAGACAAAGTAGAATC
Organism: uncultured Flavobacteriales bacterium; assembly: GCA_903873905.1. Lineage (GTDB taxonomy): Bacteria > Bacteroidota > Bacteroidia > Palsa-965 > Palsa-965. The sequence goes on along the minus strand of CAIQQJ010000154.1, from coordinate 14,900 downwards.
AGCAATGGAAAAAGCATCAAATCCTGCTTCAACAATGTGTCCGGCTGGAGCATCTGCAGTTCGAACAATCAAACGCATGGTTGAGTTTGGTGTGAAATAATTCGAGACACGGAAATTTTTCGGAACCCATGATGAACTTCCTGGTGTGTTGTATAAAACCGTTTCAAGAACCTGTGTTGTTGTTCCGTCAGTCAAACTTATGGTAAGTGAATCATTCGGAGTTCCTGAACCGCCTGCATTATAAAACCAACGATCGTAATGAATCCACGGATTAACATAACTAGATAAATTGAAAATTGGAGAAGTCAATGTTGTTGCTCCATTATCCACATCATCTTGTGATGCAGTTCCTCCCGCATTTCCAGTAACATAACATTGATTCTGACAATCACTCGTTACATCAATCCCTGGATTCGATGCGGTTGGTCCGTTAAATGTTCCAACAGGCACACCACGTTCCCACGATCCAGTGGATGCCGTTGTTACAGTTGTCCAACCTAAATCAAAAGTAAAATCATCATAATAGCCAGGAGTCATTTGCAAATTTTCTGTACTGTGTCCAGTGTATAAACTATCCGATGTACAAATGGTATTGTACCCCCAAGCTGCAGCTGCAATATTATAATTTGCAGAAATCATACTGCAATTGGAAAAATCACCAAGCGCATCAGATTGAAAATTGTAAGTATTGTTCGCATTTGTAATCAACACTTGAACATTGGGAATCGCAGCAGTGGTAACAGCATTTGAAGTATGCCCTATTAAGCCAACTGCATTTGCAGAAAACATTTTGATATGGAAAGTATCCACAACACTCGGAGAAAAAACAATATTGTTTAAAACGTAAGGTTGGTAACCCAGTTTTGTAAAAGTCACATTGTACGTGCCAGGAATCGCAGTGCCTGTTCGGATAACTCCATTGATATCACTTTGGTCAGTTATGTTCACAGTTGAAATAGTAACGGTTACACCTGTAAGTGGTGTATTACAAATACTGTCTTTCACAGTTCCTTCCAAATAACATGCACGAACATAATTTGGTGAATAAACATAAAGTCCATCTTCAATATTAGAGACAACAATATTTCCAGAAGGAAGGAATGGATAAACTCCCCACGATCCATTAAATCCATATCCACTTCCTGCAGTAGATGGTGTATAGGTATCATACCAACCCACATTGATTAGATTGTAAGGACGTGTAATATCCGTAATCACAAATCCATCGCGATACCAAGAGGTAATGGCCCAATTATTCAGAATGTGTGTATTGTGAACAATGGAAGCAGAATTCGGATATTCAGATTGGATTTTATCTGTCGCCTGAATATTATTCATATCGGTAACATCATAGCAAGTCAAGAATGAATTTGCGTTTTCATCTGTGGTGAAAACAAAATGTCTGTCATTGCTCAACCAGGTATTGTGTGTAAATGCAGTGGTTGTGGTTTGTGTAGCAAGAACAACTGGTGCGGTTTTATTGGTCATGTCCACAACAGTCATCACACCATCATAAACGTGACTTGCATAAAGCGTGTCGTTGTCAACATAGCCATCATGTACATAAGGGTGACCTGGATTTGTATAATGACCAACATACGTAGGATTGTAAGGATCGGTATTCAAATCCAAAACAATTGCGCCACCTTGAAAAAGATTTGATCCATAGATGTAAACAAATCCTTTGGTTGTATCAACGTGCAACGCGTGAATGGAATTCAATTGGCCTGCAATAGCACCATCACCAGTATAATTGTGATAAGGAAGTGTTGTATTTGGAAGCGGATGCAAATCCACAATCTGAACACCACCACCGCCTTCAGTAGTGACATAAGCGTAACCGTGATACACTTTTATTTCCTTCCACTCATTGTCAATATTCGGAATGGCTGCAACTTGAACTGGCGTTGCAGGATTTGTTACATCCACAATGGTCATGCCTGTTGAAACGCCACATAATGCGTATTCATTTCCAAGTGCATCAGCATAACCGCAAATATTCGCAGTGGTATGCGTTGGATAAGGTAAATGAGATTGGTAAGTAACATTAAGACTCGATTGAGCATTAGCTGAAAATCCGGCAACAATAAATACCGCGGCGGACAGCATTCTGTAAATGTTCTTCATGCGAACAATTATTGGTTTTGGTTTATAAATATAACGGGGGACTATTGATTCAAATATAGAGGAAAAATCCGTTTGTTCGAATGAAATTAGAACATTGAATTTGCTTTAATTTATTCATACCAAAACAGACTATTTAATAAACATTACAATTTGAAATCCTACGTGATTTTTGGCTGGGCATGGAGGCCTTAAGAGTGTCAATTTTCTTTTTGCGTGAGGGATTGGGGGCACGCCCAAATTCATAAGACATTTAGAATTATCGGATTTTCTTCGATTCAGAAACAATCGCTTTTCTGACGACTTCATTCACCTCAAAAAGTGGCAATCTCAAATTAGCTTTGCAAAGTTTCATTGCCTCTAGAGCAACTTTCACCCCACCAGGATTTCCGTCGGCAAAAAATAATTGTGTAATGTGCATGAGTTGATAATGCAATTTTTTTCCATCAACAAAATTTCCATCGAGGCACAAGCGAACCATTTCGGAAAATTGTTTTGGAAAAGCATTTGCAACAACTGAAATTACACCATCTGCGCCACTTGCAATAATCGGCAAGGTCAATAAATCGTCACCAGAAATAACTAGAAAATCTTTCGGACGATCTCTTATGATATGCATGATTTGCTCGAGACTTCCAGAAGCTTCCTTGATTGCAACTACACGTGGAAAATCATGTGCAATTCTCAATGTGGTTTCTGCATGCATATTCATTGCAGTTCTTCCCGGAACATTATAAAGGATAATTGGCAATGGTGAAGCATCGGCCACTTCCTTGTAATGCTCATAAATTCCGCGCTGATTTGGTTTGTTGTAATATGGCGCAACCGATAATATTCCAGAAACGCCAAGCAAATCTGTTGTGATTAATTGATTCACCACTTCAGCCGTATTAAAACCGCCAATGCCGTAAACAATAGGAACACGTCCTGCAATTACGTTAATCGCATGCGCCAACACATCCTTTTTTTCCTGCTTCGAAAGTGCAGGGCTTTCACCCGTAGTTCCCATCACCACGATGTATTCACACTTTCCCTTAATGATATGATTGATCACTTTTGTCAATGAAGGAAAATCAATTGAGCCATCCGCTTTGAACGGAGTTACAACTGCTACGCCAGTACCAATGAAAGGGCTTTTGATGCGAGAATTAATTTTGCTGGACATGTCTTTTATTATAAGAGACAAATGTAAGGTTAATGACCGATTACCAATAACGAATTACCAATTGAAAACACATGATGGAAAATCGGTAATTGATCATCCTGTAATTGGTAATTCCTGCGCTGGTTTATTGATCATCGACAAGTAAGTATCAACTTGTCTTAAGAAAAACTTCAAGCCTTTTTCTTTTGGTGATTCGAAAAGCAGATCGTGAATCCAATCGCTTTCCTCAAATCTTCCAACTTTAAATTTGGCGTGCGAGAGGGCTGCGATGTAGGTGAGAACTGAATCAGTATTCGTATTAATATCAATAAGAATGTCAAATTCTTCCTCAATGAAATTGGTCACAATATGATCCGTTGGTTTGCCATACCAATTGTGTGAATTCTTTGCAAAAAAATCGTAATCAACTTTTGAATATTGAACTGCGGGCTCTTCTTTTGTTGTGTAATAGCCAATCACTTTCACTTTCTTTTTCAAATCTCGCAAATACAAAACGTATTTTTTCAACAAGTCAAAATCATCCTTATCTGTAAATGGGAAACAAATCCCTACGGTCTTGGCATCGGCAATATTGCAAACGATTTTCTGACGCACAAGGTTTTTCGCCTCGCTTTTTATTCGACGGTCAGCGTAATTCGTTTTTATGTTGTCAATCAATCCCATTCTTTAAGTTGAAAAGTTGAAAAGTTGAAAAGTTGAAAAGTTGAAAAGTTGAAAAGTTGAAATTCACTATTTATTATCTCAATTGCTCTAATTCACACAAAAACTTTTCAACTTTTCAACTTTCAAACTTTTCAACTAATTAATTTCAATAATTCTTCTTCGCCGATAATTTTGACTCCCAGTTTCTCTGCTTTTTTTCTTTTCTCGGGGCCCATATTATCACCAGCAACAAGATAAGAAGTTTTCGCGCTTACAGCACTCGTGTTCTTTCCTCCATTCTGTTCAATCATCGCTTTTATTTCATCGCGGGAAATACTGAATACTCCCGAAATCACAAATGATAAATCCTTTAATTTTTCACTGCGATTTGCCAATTGTTCTTTTGAAAGTTCGAAACAAAGTCCGGCCTTTTTAAGTTTATTTATGAGTTCCACATTTTTTTCATCCTTGAAATAAGCAACAACACTATCAGCCAAAATCTCACCAACTTCAGGAACTTCCAACAATTGTTCACGTGCTGCATGTATAAGCGCGTCCAAGCTTCTGAAATGATTCGCGATTTTTTTCGCTGTGGTTTCTCCGACATGACGAATTCCAATTGCGAATAAAACCCTTTCAAATGGAACAATTTTCGACTGTTCAATTCCTTCAATCAGATTATTCACTGACTTTTCTGCCATGCGTTCAAGTGAAAGCAATTCCGCTTTTTTCGAATGCAAAGTGTATAAATCCGCAATGTTGTGAATGAGTTTTGCATCGAATAATTGTGCGATCGTTTCTCCTCCAAGCGAATCAATGTTCATGGCGCGACGCGAAACGAAATGTTCGATCTTCCCCTTGATCTGAGGCGGACAACCATATTCATTCGGACAATAATGCTTCGCCTCATCTTCTCCACGCTCCAGTTTTGTTTTACATTCCGGACAATGCGTGATGTATTCTACAGCAAGTGAATGTGAAGATCGTTTTTCCAAATCAACACCAACAATTTTCGGAATGATTTCACCACCTTTCTCCACATATACGAAATCACCAATACGGACATCCAATTTTTCAATGATGTCGGCATTGTGCAAGGATGCATTTTTCACAACCGTTCCTGCAAGTTGAACCGGTTCAAGATTCGCGACAGGAGTAATTGCACCCGTTCTTCCAACTTGATAAGTAATGTCCAATAATTTTGTTGCAACACGTTCCGCCTTGAATTTATAAGCAATGGCCCAACGAGGTGATTTCGCTGTGTATCCTAATGTCTTCTGTTGGTCATACGAGTTGACTTTTATTACAACTCCGTCAATGTCAAAATCGAGTTGGTCACGTTCCTTATTCCATTTCTCGATGTATTTTTTCACACCATCAATTCCAATAATTTTTTTGGTATACTCCGGAATTTTAAATCCCCAATGACGTGCTGCTTCGATACTTTCGAAATGCGTTTTAAAAAAAATGTTTTCTCCAAGCAACATATACATGAAGGCATCCAGTTTGCGTGAGGAAACTACTGCCGAATCCTGCATTTTCATTGTCCCTGAAGCGGCATTTCTTGGATTTGCAAAAGGAGCTTCTCCAATATCCTCTTTCTCTTTATTGATTTTATTAAAAACACTTCTCGGCAAAATAACTTCACCGCGAATCTCAAAATCTTCTGGCCAATTTCCTTTTTTCAAACGCAAAGGAATACTTCCAATTGTTTTTGCATTGTTCGTCACCTCATCACCCTGCATGCCATCACCGCGCGTTACAGCTTGAATTAGTTTTCCAGCTTCATATTTCAAACCAATTGCAAGTCCGTCATATTTTAATTCACAAGCATACTCCACTTCTTCAACACCCAAACCTTTTCGCACGCGCTCATCAAAATCCCCCAATTCTTCTTCGCTGTATGTATTGCCAAGCGAAAGAAATGGATGACGATGTTTTACTGTAACAAATTCTTTGGTAACAGTCCCGCCCACTCGCTGTGAAGGAGAATCGGGAAATAGAAATTCTGGATTTTCTTTTTCGAGTTTGATTAATTCTTCCAACAATTTGTCGAAATCATAATCACTAATCGTCGGATTTGATTCGGCGTAATAATGGAAATTATGTTCCTCTATTTCGCGACTGAGCGATTCGATTTGATTTTTGATTTGATCTTTTGTCATACTTCCTAAAGGTAATCACGAAAATAATAATTGGCGATTACTCAATAAATACAAAGTGGTAATACTACATCTGAATTCACAGAATGCATGCGCACAAAATATATTCCAGACTGCAGCATTGAAACATCGACGGCATTTTGCGAATCAGGCAATTCTTCTTTGAACATGCTTTGTCCAAGGGAATTGAAAATTTCCATTGAAAATTGTTCCTCTGGATTTTTCACAAGTATATTGAATTTACCCGGAGCTGGATTTGGGAAAAGTGTGAAATTCTCATTGGAAGAAGCCATCGTTTCAAAACCCGTAAAGACAAATATCAAGGTATTTGAATTGTCGATAAAACATGTTCCAGTATGAACAACATAATAATTCCCAGATTGAGTTGGGATGTAACTCGTTCCCGTTGCACCAGGAATTGGATTGCCATTCAAATACCATTGGTTACCGCTGCTTGCATTTGAGTTAAGTGTATTTGAGTTCTGCGTAATGATAGTTGCCGCTGGCGGAATTGGGCTCAACATTACATTAACCCGTGTTGTGCTGTCATTAGCAACATGAATACCTGTAATTGTTTTTGAAATATAACCTGGAGCAGAATAAGTGACACTGTAGGTACCGGCTAAAATTGGACGATGGTAATCTCCGAGCGGAAGAAAAGAATAAACATAGGAACTATCAAAATCATGCGAATTCACAAACACTTTTGCGCGAATGCCAGTTCCAGTACAACTGTCTTTGACAAGGCCATGAATTCCGTAATCACTTTGTTTTGCATAATTGAGCAATGAACGATAATTGTAATTCCAATAATTGATAAGCTGATTTGCGGGTGGAATAAAGGTTGTAGAAAGTTCAATTGTTTCTTCGCGACAATGCTTGAAATAATTCATATAATCTTGTCTGCCTCCATGCACAACATACCATGCATATCCATTCGTAACTCCAGGATGATTTCCAGAATACAAATCAACCAAATAGTTAGTGGAATGATTATGCACCGTATCGGCATACATATAGGAAACTCGTGCCCACCAAGCATTATCAGCAGCCAATGCTGCTTTCGAATCCCAAGGATAATTGAGTACTTCTGAACCTGTGTGAAAGTTGGCCGACATGGTAAGGTGAAGTGTGTCGGCTAGTCCCATAAACGCAACTGTTTCCGGTTGCCATGCATTTCCATCGGGATGCTGACCGCTTATAGGATCAGGATAATTACGGTTGAGATCAATGTTATTTGCATTATAACGAACAGCACCATTCACAGATGAATTTCCACCATGATAACAACCATCAGGATTTCCAAGTGGATTAATATAAATATCGGTGTGCTGAATAAGATCGGTGACTACAGGATTTGTTCCATATCCCGAAAGCAAATAATCGATAAAATGTAGCATAAGAATATATCCTGTCGGTTCATTGCCGTGTATGGTGGCGGTATACATGAAGCGAGGAACATTTTTGTGAACATTCAAACTGTCGGAAATTTTCAATAAAAATATTTTTCTTCCACTTGCTAAAGTTGTAACAGTATACAACTGACACAAGTTGGGATAATTTGTTACAAAACCATGCATCAAACTGTCGTAGCCAGGATAAGTTGGATAATAATTATAGGTTGTTTGAATTGAAGGGTCGCCAGGATTGCTTTGTCTCAAATCTTGAGCACCGTTGGTTCCATTATGTTCGAGAATGCTAAAAGCGTAATTGAGTTGTAAAAACTTTTTGAATTCTTCCTTGTTTGCGTATGCGTAAACTTGATTATCCTTAAAATTATCAATGGAAATGATGTTGGTCAAAAAATTAATTTCACTTTTATCGGTGACAGGAAATGTGAAATAACATTCTGGAAGAACAGAAAAAAGCGAATCAACATTTATTGTATGAACATATCTTGAATTCTGAGCCGTTGCATTTTGGTTCAGCACCAATAGCATGAATGGAAGAAGTAAAAGTTTTTTCATTATTGTCTTTTTTTCGATTGTTGCTACAACAGCTCTGTGACCAAGGAAACTCCTTAAATAGGATGATCCTAAATTTACAACTAATACTGAAGCACAAAAGGATTTTCCTATATATATAGCATGTCATTAGGTTGTGATGGAGGGATGGAGGGGACAAAAAATTAATCACTTAATCTCTTAATCTCTTAATCACCCAATCTCTTAATCACTTAATCACCCAATCACTTAATCATCCAACTCCCCAATCATCATCTTCCGTAACATCGCCAATGCTGAAATAGACGATCGCAAAATATTCCGCTCGCGATTATCACCGAATTGAAATCTTTTCGCAAAAACAAATCCTTCTTTCGCAACGGCAATCCAAACCGTTCCAACTGGTTTATCAAGTGTTCCACCATCGGGTCCTGCAATTCCGGAAATGGCAATTGAGTAATCCGTTTTCAGTCGTTCACGAACACCTAATGCCATCTGTTTTACCGTTTCTTCACTCACCGCACCGAATTGCTCCAACATTTTTTTCGACACATTCAATTCAATTGTTTTTACATCGTAAGAATAAGAAACAATACTGCCTGAAAAATATTCTGAACTTCCGGGAACAGACGTCAACATGTGTGCAACCAATCCTCCTGTGCAACTTTCTGCAGTGGAAAGAGTTCGATTTTCCTTCTTCAATAAATCACCCACAACTTTTTCCAACGTATCATTATCATAGCCAAAAATATTTTTTTTGATGAGCGGCATAACTTCCTCCACTTTTCTATTGATAACTTTCATCATCTCATCCTTTTCATTTCCCTCCATGCTCAAACGCAAACGCACAATTCCTGGTGAAGGCAAATACGCAAGTTTTATTTTATCGACCCCAAGAGCATCTTCCCACTTTTCAATTTTTTCCGCCAACATGGATTCGCCAATTCCTTGCGTGAGAATTGTTTTATGAATGATCGTTGGCAAACCAAATTTTTTCCGCAGCATCGGCAAAACACTTTCCGTCATAATGCCTTTCATTTCATAAGGAACACCAGGCATGGAAACGAAAATCTTCCCATCCACATCAAACCACATTCCTGGAGCCGTGCCATTTTTATTATTCAGTGCAATGCATTTGTCGGGAACTTGTGCTTGCAACTTATTTATTTCAGTTGTTTCTTTCCCGAAGCGCTTGAAAATTTCAAAAACATTTTGCAGCACTTCTTCATCTGTCCTCCACTCCATTTTGAAATATCCCTTCAATGTATTTTTTGTAATGTCATCTTTGGTAGGCCCTAAGCCACCAGTTATCAATATAATATCCGCACGTTTTTTTGCCTCATCCAAAGCCGACACAATGTGCTTCGCATCATCTGAAATGGAAGTGATTTGTTTCACTTGAATTCCATTTTGAGAAAGTTGCTGCCCCAGCCATGCTGAGTTGGTATCGATCACTTGACCAATTAGAAGTTCATCGCCAATTGTAATTATTTCTGCTAACATGGGATAAAGGTAAGAAAGGGAGTTTGGACTTGTTACTTGGGGACTTAATCGGGAAAAGTGAATGGTGAAAGAATTTATTTGCTTTATTTCCTCCCAAAGTCCCTCGTCTAGGGTCCCTAATGTCTTTTTGGCAAAGTATTTGTATTATTGTATTACTACAAAAACAAACCATGAAAAAATTATTCTTCGCTGCAGCTTCTGTGGCAATCATTATCAGCTCTTGCGATGTCAATAAGGCGCTGGATCAAGTCAATAAGGGAATTGCAACTGTAAATACGGGAGTAGGTGCACCAGGACTTACAACCGATGAAATTGTAAAAGCCTTGAAAGATGCGCTTACTCAAGGAACAAATAAATCAACTTCCTTAGCCTCGCAAGTGGATGGATTTAATAAAAATCCCAAAATTCATATCCCATTTCCTCCTGCCGTTCAGAATGTAAAAGATTGGGCTGTAAAATTCGGCTTACAAGGACAAATTGACAAGTTTGAAGAAACTTTAAACCGTGCAGCGGAAGAAGCGGCAAAAGGTGCTGCTCCTATATTTGTTAATGCCGTTACCTCCATGTCTATTTCAGATGCTTTGGGGATTTTGAAAGGAACAGACACTTCGGCAACTCATTACTTGCGTACAACTTGCACAGCTCCGTTGAATGTAAAATTCAAACCTACAGTCCACAATGCCACACAAAAAGTGGAATTGACAAAATACTGGACTCCGATTATGAACGGATACAATAAAGTACCAGGTCATTCACCTGCAAATCCAGACCTTGATCAATACGTTTGTGATCGCGGCGTTGATGGACTTTTCAAATTGATTGGTGATGAAGAAACAAAAATCAGAATTGATCCAATGGCACGTGCTACTGAAATAATGAAAAAAGTTTTTGGTTCTAAAGACAATCCACACAATAAATAGAAATCACTTTCAACTTTTCAAAAAAAAAGATCGACAAAATTGTCGATCTTTTTTTTGAAAACTTATATACGAACCAATAATTACCTAGAAGGCAGAATAGGATCCACTGAGATCAAGCGATGTGAACCTTCCATAATGTGGTTTCAAACTCATTACAGGAATTCTAGAATGATTTACAATTTGTTTTGCCAAAGGTCCCATGAATAATCCCGTGAGAGCTGATTCATGATCGGTCATGATAATGATCAAATCGGCATCAACTGAACTTCCGTATTTCAATGCTTCAGCTGCGATATGAGCACCTTTCACAGTATGACGTGTGAAGATCAATCCTTCTTTTTCAATTGCACTTTGAACTTGGTCAAGGACAATTTGAAGTTTTACATTGTCGGCTGAATCAGAACTTTCGAGCAGACCTAGTAGGTGAATTTTAGAATTGTAAAGAGAAGCGAGTTTAATGGCAACCTCCACTTTTTCACGTGAATGGGTAGAGCGGTCGATAGGTAAAACAATATTTGTAAATCCAATTTTTGTAGCGTGCGTTTGAACAGTGATTACAGGACAAGGTGCAAGACTCACCACTTTATGCGCATTACTTCCGATCAACAATTCCTCGAAACCTTTTGCACCATGGGTTCCCATGATGATCAGATCAACTTTTTCATCTTGAGCAATCTGCATCACTTCATTAGCAATTTTTCCACGTGTGCTTAATGTGCGCGGAAGAATTCCATATTTGGTGCGTGTCTCTGTAGCTACTTCAGCCAATTTGTGTTCAACAATTCTATTTATCTCTTCTTGATTATCAATTCGCATAACCTGTTCAGGAATTTCGAAATGATATTCACTCATAGGAAGAACATGAAGTAAAATCAATTCGGCCTTCATAAGGCGTGCAAGAAAAGATGCATGCTCAAGGGCCAGTAAACCTGTATCTGAAAAATCAGTAGGGACAAGTATTTTTTTGATTTCCATTTTCATATTTCTTGATTTTAGTGGTTTAGAATAGGGGTTCAAACACTTTTGATTTTTATTTTTTTTCTGGCAACTGCTTAATTTAAAAAAAGCCTCTTACCCTTTAATCGGAATGAAGAGGCTTTTTATTTTTTATGCCCAATTTCTAATAAGGAAGAAATTCAGCAAGATTCTTTTTCGGTGATGGAACAATTGAAAGTACTGGAACATCAGAACGGTTGATGATATCCTGTGCAGCAGAACCAACAAACAGATCCGTGATATCTTGTTCTTGTTGGGTCATGATCATAATCAAATCACCTTCGACTTTATTTGTATAATCGATAATGATTTGACCGAGCGACTCTTCACCTTTAATGCCCTTGATAATTTCCGCTGTACAACGAACGCCAGCCTTTTCAACGAAACTTTTTACTTGTGAAAGCTGACGTGTAAGACGGTTAACGATGAATTCGTCTGTTGTGAAAAGTACAGAAGCGATACGAATATCAGAGTTGTATAATTTCGCGAATTCAATTGCTTTCGCAACTTTTTCACGTGTTTCTTTTGTAAGATCGAGTGGAAGTACAATGTTTTTGCAACCTTCTCTGTGTGCTTTTCCCTTAATTGTAATTACGGGAACTTTTGATTCACGTACCACACGAAGTGCATTTGATCCAATAAAACGACGACGGATTTTTCCTTTTCCACCGTTTGTTCCCATTACAATAAAGCGTGCGTTGAGCATTTCTGCGATCTCGGCTATTTTATCATATACAGAACCGTATGCAATAACACTCTCCATCTTAATTCCATCTTTTTTATCAATGGAAGTAATTAGCTCTTCCATTTTAGAATTGATTTCCTTTTTCAAGCCTTCATCCTGCAATGGATTGGCAAAACGACCTAATAATCCCCCAGTTTCAATTACATATAGCAGGGTAATTTCTCCATTGATTACTTTTGCCACGTGTAGCGCCTGCTCAAGTGCAATGTGAGATTGATCGCCGAAATCGACGGGAACAACGATTTTGTTTGGATTGTTACTCATAGTTGAATGATTTCTACAGTGAATTGGCGGTTTAGGGGTAGGGATTATTTTAAGAAAACGAAATTACAAAAAAAGTGGCAAGTGGCAAGTGAAAAAGAAGCTGAAGGAAAGTTGGGCTATTGACGTCAAATGGAAATGGACTAATCAGATTTGATTTTTTGCAAGAGGGATAGCAGAGCCACATAGTGGTCCCGTCGGGAGAAAGCACGGAAGCCGCAGTGTAGGGTTTAAAAACCAGACACTGCGGATGAGGACTTGGAACGGTTAACCCTACCCCTCCCAACCCCAACAATTCTGTCGGGGGGATTGGGGGACACGCCCAAATAGAAAAGAAAATGAAATTCCGCATCTTTACGGAAATAATTCATTCCATATGAGCCTTCCCATTGCCCCTTCCGAATTGATTCTGAATGCTGACGGTAGCGTATTTCATCTGCATTTACTTCCTGAACAAATTGCCGATAATATTATCGTTGTTGGCGACCAAGGACGTGTAGAAACGGTTTCGAAACATTTTGATGCTATTGAATGCAAAGTTTCCAATCGCGAATTCACTACGCATACTGGGACTTTCAAAGGGAAACGCATAAGCGTTCTTTCAACTGGAATCGGCACCGACAATATTGATATCGTCCTCAATGAACTTGATGCGTTAGTCAATATTGACCTGAAAACACGCACCATTAAAACGCAAAAGAAAAGCCTGAATATTGTGAGAATTGGAACCTCTGGTGCTTTGCAAGGCGACATTCCTGTGGACAGTTTTGTTGCCTCCTCGCATGGAATGGGTCTCGATGGACTGATGAATTATTATGCTGGTCTTGATTTATGCGATGAGCCTAAAATTGCCAACGCCTTCATGAAACATGCTGGTTGGCTGAAAGGACTTCCTTATCCCTATGTTGTGGAAGCTTCCGCAAAACTTCTAAAACAAATTGCATTCGATCAAATACAAGGCATTACTGCAACCGCTCCAGGGTTTTATGGTCCGCAAGGACGACAACTTCGTTTGGCTCCTGCCCTGCCCGATCTGAATGAAAAATTAGGCAGTTTCACCTATGAGAACATGCGTGTTACGAATTTTGAAATGGAAACTTCGGCGCTTTATGGATTGGGGAAATTGCTCGGTCATGATTGCTGCACCATTTGTGCCATCATTGCAAATAGGGTTGCAAAAGAATACAGCAAGGACTACAAAATTCCCATTGAAAAGTTAATCCTGATAGTTCTTGAACGTTTGGCTGTGTAAAACTCATCACTTACCCAAAACAAAAGCATTCCATTCAGCGTATATTTGGTTATAAGGAAATCCACCCGAAGTAATGGGACCGCTATGGACAAAACACAGATTCACGCACTAGTCAGTTTGCTCGACGATCCCGACGAACGAGTTTATTCTCAAATCCAGGAGAAATTGCTCCAATTGGGAGAAGATGTCATTCCTGTTTTGGAAAGTGCTTGGGAAAATTCTTTTGATTCAGTTTTGCAGCAACGCATTGAAGGAATCATTCACCGCATTCAATTCGACAATATCCGCAGAAGTTTGCGCGAATGGGCATTGCCCGAACATCAAGAATTGCTCACTGGAGCATTACTCATTGCGCGTTATCAATATCCTGATTTGGATGAAGCGCATCTTCGCAAACATGTGGAGCAAATCAAACAGGACATTTGGCTGGAGTTGAATAATAATTTGACAGCACTTGAAAAAGTTCGTGTCATCAACCATATTCTTTTCGACGTTCACAATTTCAGTGCGAACACACAAAATTATCACGCACCACAAAATTCATACATCAACAATGTTATTGAAAGCAAAAGAGGAAATCCTGTTTCACTTTCCATAATTTATGCTGTCATCGCACAAGATTTACGCATTCCAATTTATGGTGTGAATCTTCCCGAACATTTTATTCTCGCCTATGTCGACAATGGTCCGGGAATGAATAATGACTTTGAAGATCCTGATCGCGTTTTATTTTACATCAATCCATTTTCTCGTGGAGCACCTGTAAATAAAAAAGAAATTGATTCTTTCCTCAAACAACAACGTCTCGAACCCAACGCGGAATTTTACACGCCATGTTCGAACCTCATGATCATTCGAAGATTATTGAACAATCTGATTGCTTCCTATGAAAAACTCGGTTATCCAAATAAAGTGGCTGAGTTGAAGATTTTGTGGAAAGCATTGGAGGATTTTTAGCTGCAGCCTTCGATACATTTTTTGTCAGACAAACTTTTTTGTTTCCACCAGCATTTTTCATTGACAAAAAACACTCAGTCTGACAACTTAGAATGCACATGATTATTTTTTCTGGAGACCTTCGTGCTTTTAGTGCCTTAGTGGCAATTTTAATTTTAGGAGCCGGGAGATTGTAGTTTCAAAGAAGCACTTTTCCCGCTTTCCGCTTTTGCACGGCAACCGCTTCAATC